>CAKTGW010000155.1 GCA_934561725.1 uncultured Oscillospiraceae bacterium | reverse complement strand
GAATGAGGTCCTGCATTCTGCGATTTTCGGCCGCCTTCAGAATTGCGGCGGCAACGGCATTTTCATAACCGGAGTATGTGTGCACCACATACCATTTAGCATTTCCTGCCATGGCGGTTTAACCTACAAGAGTGATGAGAGCCTGTACTGCGTTCTGAGCGATCTGGTCAAAACCCCAGATGACGACCGCAGAGACTGCCATGACCAGCAGGGCTACGCCGGTGTTGTTCAGCGTCTGCTGACGGGTAGGCCATACGACCTTTTTCAGCTCGCTCTTCATCTCACGGAACCATTTTTTGGTCCGCTGGAAAAATCCGAGCTTCTCGTTGCTATCGACTTTCTTCACGGCGGTGCGCTCCACCTTGGCGGGAGCGGTGGTTTTCTTTTCTTCAGCCATTTTCACGCATCCTTTCTGAAAGCCTTACTTCGTTTCGTTGTGCACAGTGTGCTTGCGGCAGAAGGGGCAATACTTCTTCAGCTCAAGACGGTCAGGGGTGTTCTTCTTGTTCTTGATCGTATTGTAGTTTCTCTGCTTGCACTCGCTGCATCTCAGGGTAACTTTAATTCTAGCGCCAACAGCCATTTTTCGGCACCTCCTTGTTTTATTCGCCCGCTCAGCGGGGCTTTGTTGCCTCCCTGCGTAATGCCGCATGGAAACCACTTTATGTGCGTTTAGGCGCACAAAAATAAGGCCCTACGGCCACAGGTAGAATTACTATATCACAGGAAAGCCCTTGGGTCAACAGGTTTTTTACGGTTTTTTATTTATATTGTAACGCAGGAACAGGAAAAGCATACGCTGTTATTTGTTTGTCAATTTAAGCAGATATTCTCTTGCAAGTGCAGATGGGCAATGATATAATAGCGCCGTAATGCCGCAGACCGCTGCGGAGATTCAGAGGTGAGGCGCAATGACAATCAACGAAGCGCTGGAGTTTATCCACAGCGTATCCTGGCTGGGCTCCGTGCCCGGACTGGAGCGCATACGCGAATTGCTGCACCGCATCGGCGATCCGCAGAAACGTGTGCCGGTCGTACACATTGCCGGTACGAACGGAAAAGGCTCGGCGGCAGCAAGCCTGGCCTCTGTTCTGACCGCGGCCGGATATGTTACGGGGCTGTGTACCTCGCCGTATATTTTCCGCTTTAACGAGCGGATGCAGTGCTGCGGCCATGAAATCACCGATGAAGAGCTCTGCGCGATCACGGAGTTTATCAAGCCCCACGCTGAGGCAATGGCCCATCCGCCCACAGAGTTTGAACTGGTATGTGCGGTCATTATGAACATCGGACTGGATCATACCCGGGAGTTGGGCAGCACTGTCGAAGCTATTGCAGCGGAAAAGGCCGGCATTATCAAGCCCGGATGCGACGTGGTGCTGTATACCCAGAAGCCCAGCGTGATGGATGTTATACGCGCCAAATGCCGCCAGGAGAACTGTCCGCTTTTTATTACGGATCCAAATGCGCTCAAGGTCCTGCCCGGCGGTATCGGCCGGCTGGATTTCATCTATCGTGGCAAACAGTGGTCAACGCCGCTACTGGGCGCACATCAGGCAAAAAACGCCGCCGTTGTGCTGGAGACGGTAGCGCGCCTGCGGACAAAGGGGTATGTGATCCCCGAAGAGGCTGTGCGCCGCGGTCTGGAAACGGTGCGGTGGCCGGCTCGATTTGAAATTATTGCAGAGAAGCCGTGGTTCGTTGTAGACGGGGGACACAATCCCCAGTGTGCAGAAACCGTGGCTGACAATATTCGCCGCTATTTTCCAAATATGCATGTGGTACTCCTTACCGGCGTGCTGGCGGACAAGGACTATAACAGCCTGACAAACATTCTGGCACCAACGGCAGATTGTTTTGTTGCGGTCACGCCCAATTGTCCCCGTGCACTGCCGGCGCAGGACTATGCCCGGCATCTGGAAAAATACGGCAAGCCTGTTTCAGCCTGCGGCAGCATACCCGAGGGCGTGGCAAAGGCCCGCGCTCTGGCCGGAAAAGACGGCGTTGTGGTTGCTGTCGGTTCGCTGTATATGGCAGGTCCCATACGGGATTGCTTCGGCCTGGAATAAGCCGAAGCCGGAAGCTGTGAGCAAAATCCACACTATAAGAAATTGAGGTGATAAGGACTCACATTTGAAAACCATGACAGAGTAGGAACGGCGCGTTAAGTGTCGGCGGATGGGAAGTTGCCGCCGGACGAAAGCCCTTTGCCCGTGTTGGTCGCACGGACATTGACGCTGCGGTGCCGTATCCGCATCCGCTGCCACTGGGGAGTGAGTCCTTGCGCCCGCTCCTTTCGTGGCACATCAATGTGATCGTGGAAAAACCGCGAAAGGAGAATTGAATAATGAAAAAAATGTCCCTTCAGGCAATGTGCCACTGCGCTGTGCTGGTGGCGTTGGAGGTAGTGCTCAACCGCTTCTGCTCCATTCAGACGCCGTTTTTGAAAATCGGCTTTTCGTTTGTTGCAGTAGTCATGGGCGCCATGATGTACGGCCCTCTGGGCGGCGCCGTAGTCGGCGGGATCGGAGACATGGTGGGTGCACTGATGTTCCCCTTCGGCCCTTATCATCCGGGATTTTCTATCTGCGGAGCGATGATGGGCGTCATGTACGGCCTGTTTCTGGACCAGAGCTCTGTCCGGTTTGACAACAGCCGGCTGCATCTGTGGCCCAATGTGATCGTGCCTGTAGTGATCAACTGTGTGGTCTTTGCCCTGCTCCTGAATACGCTGTGGATCTCACAGCTGTATGACAGCAAGACCTATCTGGGATATTTTCTCAGCCGCATCCCCCAGGAAGTGGGAATGGGCTGTGTAAAGCTGGTCCTGATCCCGGCGCTGGCCCCCGTGGCGCGGCAGCTGCGCAGACTCAGTCATATCCAGCCAATCAAGCAGAACTGAGGTTTGTTTTTATGCGAGTCATGGCAATTGACTATGGTGATGCCCGCATCGGTCTTGCCGTATCCGATCTTCTCGGAACGATCACAGGTGAGGCCTGGACGCTGAACGAGTGGAATATGGAGCGTGCTGCACAGACGATTGCCCGGGAATGCCGGGAGCGGGGCGTAACAGAGCTTGTTCTGGGACTTCCCCGGAATATGGATGGCACCGAAGGGCCCAGAGCGGAAAAAAGCCGCGTGTTTGCAGCTATGCTGGAGGAAGCCGGCACACCAAAGGTCATCCTTTGGGATGAACGCCGCACCAGTATCGATGCGCACCGTATCCTGCACGACAGCGGCCTGAAAATGAAAAAGCACCGCCAGAAGGTGGATGCTGTGGCGGCGTCCCTGATCCTTGAGGGGTATCTGGGCAGCAAATAAACACAGGACGGTCCCGGCTTTCCGGGGCCGTCTTTTTTTACAGTTTTTTGTGGGCTACCCCGGAATCGCTCAGTCACCCCTCCGGTTCAGCGTAAACCGAGCCGCCCTTCCTTACACCGGGGAGGCTTAGCGGGCGGCGCAAAAGGCACGCTCTTAACGTAAAAGCAGCCCTTCACACACTTTCAAATTCCGATCTGACACAGCAGCATCTGCCCTTTAATAAGCACCAAATTAATTCATACCGTTTATGTAGGCATTATATACAGAATATGACAGCAAACACATAGGATATTTTCACACTTTAGCACAGCAAATCGGTTGACATTTTACAGGAGAATGCTTATAATTTCATTGTCGGTTGCTTGAATCGACAGGAAAGAAAAAGAGGAGGAAACCCTACTATGTCCATTTCTGCCGGAGGACTTTCGCTTGTCCTCGTCAGTACCGCTGTTGTAATGCTGATCGGCTTCGGCATCGCATTCTACTTCAGCAGAAAACCCCAGACAGCCGATGACTGGGCCATGGGCGGCCGCAGCCTGCCTTCCTACGTTATCGTCTTTACGCAGTTCGCCACGCTGGTCGGCGGCGGCGTGCTGGTCGGCCATGTTTCCATTGGCTTCAACTATGGTCTTGCTCCGCTGACCTATGGTGTCTGCGGTGCAGCCGGCTGCTTTATCATGGCCATTATCGCATCCTGGCTCCGTGAAAACAACTTCACCACGATCCCCGACGTTCTGCAGACCGTATTCGGCCGCAGCCGTTTCCTTCAGCTGGTCGGCGCTCTCATGGCCATCGTGGTTCCCTTTGGCTGGATTGCCTCTCAGGCTACGGCCTTTGCAAAGCTCTATGC
>CAKTGW010000154.1 GCA_934561725.1 uncultured Oscillospiraceae bacterium | reverse complement strand
TTGGAGCGGGCGACGAGGCTCGAACTCGCTACCTCCACCTTGGCAAGGTGGCGCTCTACCGGATGAGCTACGCCCGCAACTCAGTGCTTGTTCATTATACCAAAATGCGTAAAAATGTCAAGCACTTTTTTCAGTTCCCGTTATTTTTTTCTGCATTTTCCGCAGGAATCAGCAGACTCGGCCCTTCACAGCTGGCATATTCCAGCTCATCCCAGCGGAAGCTGCGTATCATCTCCGCATCATTACGCAGGAACGGCGTCCCGTCGGGCAGGCCGATTGCCTCGCACACATCGGCATGATACCAATAATCACCGATTTTTACCTGTACCCAGTAGTAGGATTCATTATTCTTCAGTCCGCGGACAATTTTATACTCCAGCCCCTTGTCGCCGCAGACTGCGGCATAAGCCATTGAAAGTGCACGGCTTCCCCCGGTACCGCCTATAAGTGCATCATAGGCCGTTCCCGTCTGATCCTCCGCAGAATACCGGCAGCGGTCCCCCAATGCGTTTGCCGCAAGGATCGCTATGCTGTAAGGCTCAGATACCCGGATACGTGCCGAGACCGTCTCTACCACATTTTTGAGCTCTGTACACCGGTCCGGAATGTTCTCCGCCCCCCGGTAATCAAAGTCCACCTCAAAAATTCTCTGAAGTCCGGTCCCGCCATAAACAGACACACTGATATCCGGGATCACAGAAACCACATCCGGCGCGCTCAGCAGCGCGTTTTCCACACGCTGAGCCATTGCATCTCCGTCGATAGCCGAGGTATAAAGCTGCATGGAGAGCGTGGTCTCGCCATTTGTCACTGCATCTATGACTGTCTCCGCTATCTTATTTGCACCGATCGTGTGGATCTGCTCCAGCTCTTCAGCCGTGCGCGTATAGTTGATATACACCACCGCCTGATAGTAGGTCACGATACGGCTGATATCATAGGAAATATAGTCCACCATATAGGAGCCGAGCGTGCTTGCAGATTTCACCTGCCAGCAGGCGGCTGCCATATCCTCGCTGATGCTTCCCACATAATTGTTGAATTGCAGCTCTGCGGACTCCTGATGCCGGCTCACCATTCCCTCCAGCGAATTAAGCAGCGCATCATAACTGTCTATCGCGCCGATCTCCGGCTCTGCTGGTGCAGATATATTGGAATCATAATCCGAAATATACAGATATTCCTTCTCGAACAGGGAGCAGCCGCACAGCAGCATAAGACATGCCGCGGCAACAAGACACAGTATTCTTTTCATTGCCGCTCCCTCCTCTGTTTTTAGCTCAATAGCCAAGCTCCTGATTGATAATAATAACTTCTACGGAGCCAATGCTCAGCATCTTTCCCAGTGTGATGGAAATGTTGCGGCACAATCTCTCCGGTGCGCTGCAATCATAACACTTGCCCGGCTTCCCGCAGCAGGGGGTATTGCGGCTCAGCCGCTGGGCATTCAGCGGAGCTGCAATCGTACGCGCCCGCTCAATAGCCGATTCCAGATCCGGACGGATCTTATTCACACCGACGACGTAATATAGCCGCTCCTTATCAAAGCTGGAAGCTGCCACGCGATTTCCGGCGCCGTCAATATTCACGATCTCACCGTTCTCAGAAATGGCATTGGCGCTGGTAATATAGACCGGAGCGAACATCGCCTTGCGCGCGTCATCCATATTCTTGCTGCGGTTGCGGTAATAAACGGTGTTGGTCTCCTCCAGACGTTCCAGTATATTCAGCGCATCCAGCGTCATGCTGCCGCCAGTACCCACTGTGGTGTTGCGGATATTCTCCACAAGATAATCCGCCGCTTCCTCCGTTGTTTCAAAGTAGTGCACTACATAGCCGCGCTTTTCCAGGCTGCTGATGGTTTTCTGCAAATCCATAACCCATTCTTCCCTTCCTAATCGTTGGACATAATGTCCGAAAAGCCCTTTCCAAATACCTCCTGCGCATCTGTAACAACAAAAAATGCCGCCGGATCGATGGACCGGGCGATATTCCGCGCCTCAACCATCTGATTTTTCTTAACGATACAGAGGATGACTTTTTTGTCCCGGCCGGTATATGCTCCATGTCCGTCCAGCAACGTGACGCCCCGATGGAGCTGCTCCGTGATTGCCTTCTGAACCTGCTCACTGTAATCCGATATGATCACACACAGTTTGGCATTCATGCTGCCATACAAAATAATGTCGATCACCTTCGATGCCACAAACATGGAGATCAGCGTGTACATAGACGTATCAAAGCGCATAAACAGCAGCGCATAGGTCATAACGATGGTCGCATCAACACACAGCATGATCGTTCCCAGGTTCACATAGGGATATTTGCGGCGCAGGAGGCGGTTCATAATGTCTCCGCCGCCGGTGGCCAGTCCCTCGGAGTAAATCAGCCCAAGGCCCACGCCTTTCAGCACACCGCCGTACAGCGCCCCCAGAAGCATATCATCCGTAGGATGGACAGGGAGCAGGCTCATCACGTCCATCAGGCTCGTGCAGATCACCATGGCGATCGTTGAATTGACCATAAAGCGCAGACCAAGCTTACGCCAGGCCAGCAGGAACAGCGGGATATTAAAGGCCATTGTGAGCATACCGATTGGCCAATGCGTAAGCTGATTGGCGATCATGGCCAGTCCGGTAGTCCCTCCGCTGAACATGCCGTTATTATACAGGAATATGCGAAAGCCAAAAGCAAAGATTACACCGCCGATCACGATCTTCACATACATGCGGGCAAGGCCGCGGGGCGTCTGTTGATGCATATACTTTCCTTTCTGCGTCTGTTATCAGTTGAGCAGCGTCATCTGCTCCTCTCCCCGATCCTCTTCGCGCAGCAGAGCACCTACTGCGGGCAGACTGCGCATCCGGTAACGGGAGATATTCTTGATCTTCGTCTCTGACAGAAGCTCTGCCCTGTCAAACTTATATTGGGGCTTCATGGTCATCACGGCAACGCCCTGAGTACTGCGTGTTGCCTTCGGCGCCAGCAGGCTGGAGCTGAAGATAAGCGCCCGTCCCTCTGTGGAATAGGCCGCAATATCCTGCTCCTCCGTCAGAACCAGCAGACTGCGCAGAGGACTCTTGTCGGAATATGCGCCGGTAAGCCGGCGGCGGTTTGTTTTTGTGGCGTAAGCAGCCAGCTCCACACGCGCAGCCTTGCCGTTCTCGAAGAAAAACAGAAGCTGTCCGCTGTAATCGCCGGGCATGACGGCGCAGAAGAAATTCTCCCCCTCATCAAAGCCCAGATGACTCGGCAGATAGGTACCCAGCACCGATGCCTTGCTGTCCTCAAAATCGCTGACCCGGCATTTATAAACCTGTTGCCGGTCTGTAAACAGCAGCATCTCATCGCTGTTATGCCCTTCAAAATACTGGCTGGGACCATCCCCCTCCTTGTATTTCTGTTCACTGCTGACCCGCAGGGACTGCGGCGTGATCTTCTTGAAATATCCCTCACACGAGAAGAACAAATGCACGGGATAATCCTCTATATGCTCTTCCTCAGCGTACTCTTCCACCTCGTGGACATAAACGATGCCGGTCTTGCGGGGCTGAGCATACTTTTTCTTGACCTGCTCCAGCTCATCAATGATCACCCTGCGGAGCCGGCGCTTACTGCCCAGCAAGTCCTCCAGATCCGAAATTTCCTCCTCCAGATGAGCCGTCTCCTCCACACGTTTGAGAATATATTCCCGGTTGATATTGCGCAGCCGGATCTCGGCCACATATTCCGCTTGGATCTGGTCAATGCCGAAGCCGATCATCAGATTCGGCACCACATCCGCTTCCAATTCGGTCTTACGTATGATCCGGATAGCCTTATCGATATCCAGCAGGATCTTTTTCAGTCCGCAGAGCAGATGGAGCTTATCCTTCTTACGGGCAAGATCAAAATAGACCCGGCGCCGCACACACTCCATACGCCACGCCGTCCACTCGGAAATGATCTCGCCTACACCCATGACCCGCGGATTGCCGGCAATCAGGATATTAAAATTGCAGGGGAAGCTGTCCTGAAGCGGCGTAAAGCGAAACAGCTTCTGCATGAACTTTTCCGGATCCACACCGCGCTTCAGATCAATGGTCAGTTTCAGTCCGCCCAGATCCGTCTCATCGCGCATATCGCTGATCTCACGGATCTTGCCCTGCTTGATCAGCTCCGTCACCTTGTCCATGAT
>CAKTGW010000153.1 GCA_934561725.1 uncultured Oscillospiraceae bacterium | reverse complement strand
ATGACCATCGTTGTTACTTCCAGTGAGTTGAAGGAGTTGCGCACGGTATGTGACCGCATTGCCATTATTGCAGACGGTCAGATCGAGGGCATCCTTAGACCGGATGCGTCCGATGCCGAGTTTGGCCTGTCCATGTCCGGTCAGTATAAAAAGCTCCATAACGAGGAGGCGGAAAAATAATGAATCAATCCAAAGTTAAAAGGATCATTTCTGCGATCGGTCTGCCGCGATTGATTATCTCCTGCTTTCTGCTGGTTTTGATCATTTTGCTGCCGGTGCTGAATCTGCAGGTCGAGATGCTGTTTTCTCAGGCGCTGACCCGCGTCGGCATGAACGGAATCCTTGTGCTGGCAATGGTACCGGCCATAGAGTCCGGCGTTAAGCTGAACTTTGCCCTGCCTCTGGGTATTGTCTGCGGCCTGTTTGGCGGCGCAATGAGCCTGGAGATGGGCATCAACGGCCTGCCCGGCCTGCTCACCGCCTGCGCAATCGGTGTCCCCCTTGCGCTGCTGGTCGGCTATCTGTACGGCCGGGTCCTGAACAAGATCAAGGGTTCAGAGATGATGATCGCCACCTATGTTGGCTTCTCGGTGGTCTCCTTCATGTGTATTGTCTGGCTGGCCCTGCCCATCCACAATCCTGAGATCCGCTGGCCCCAGGGCAACGGCCTGCGCACGATCACTGTTCTTACGGACAAGTATGAAAAGATCCTGGATAACTTTATGGCCATTCACATCACTGAGGATCTGGTTATCCCCACAGGCCTGTTTCTGGTGTTCTTTGCTCTGTGCTTCCTGGTGTGGCTGTTCATGCGCAGCAAGAGCGGTATTATTGTTAAAACCGGCGGCGCAAACCCTGTATTCGCAAAGGCAACAGGCATCAATGTGGACCGGACCCGTATCCTTGGCATGATGCTCTCTACCGCACTGGGCGCGATCGGCATTATTGTCTATTCCCAGAGCTATGGCTTCTATCAGTACTACAATGCACCGCTGATGATGGCATTTGCTGCGATTGCCTCTGTATTGATCGGCGGCGCTACGAACAGCCATGCGTCAATTTCCCACGTGATCATCGGTACCTTCCTGTATCAGTCCATTCTGACACTTACGCTGCCGATCGCAAACGTATTGATCCCCCAGGGCAACTTCTCTGAGATCGTACGTATTCTGGTCAGCAATGGCATTATTCTCTATGCACTTACGAAAGCTGGTGGCAATAAGTGAACAAAAACAAATATATGAAGATGCTGACAAACTTCCTGAAGGAAAACGTTGTTACCGTGTTCTTCGCCATCATGTGCGTGGTTGCGTTCCTTGCTTCAGGACAGAAGCTCAGCTTCCTGTTCTCCGAGCTGTCGTCCCGCTTCTTCAGAAATTCCCTTCTGGTGCTCTCTCTGATCATCCCGGTGCTGGCCGGTATCGGCCTGAACTTTGGTATCGTCCTGGGCGCCATGGCGGCACAGGCGGCACTGATTTTTGTTACTTACTGGCAGCTTCAGGGCTTGACAGCCATTTTGGTGACAGTCCTGATCTGCACGCCCCTGTCCATTATATTTGGTTACCTGCTGGGTTGCCTGTTCAATAAGACCAAGGGCCAGGAAATGATCACCGGTATGATCTGCGGCTATTTTGCCAATGGTATTTATCAGGTGTTCTTCCTGATCCTCTGCGGCTCTGTGATCCCCATGGTCAGTGAGGATCTGATCCTTATCACCGGCGTCGGCATCAAGGATACGGTCTCCCTGAACGATACTGTCCGCAACAGTCTGGACCGCATCTGGTCTGTTCCCATGGACAAGTGCTTTACGGTGGGTTGTGTGCTCATTCTGCTCTGGTGCATATACAATGTGTATCAGTCTAACAAGAATAAGAGCACGAATCTTACGATCAATATGCGCAGTGTTTACATTAAAAATGGTGTGGTCGTTGCATTGACAGCAGTGCTGTTTATCCTGAGTAAAACAAACAAGCAGGTCAAATTTGCTCTGAGCTTTACCGATATCCCCATGATCCCCCTGTTTATCACGATCCTTGCCTGCCTGTTTATGCAGTTTATTATCCGCACCAAGCTGGGACAGAATTTCCGTGCGATCGGCAACAATATGAAGGTGGCCAATGCAGCCGGTATCAATGTGGACAAGACACGCATTATGGCGATCATGATCTCCACGGTTATTGCCTCATGGGGCCAGGTCCTGTTCCTTCAGAATCTGGGCAATTTCTCCACCTATTCCAGTCACGATAATGTGGGTACCTTCTCTGTTGCGGCTATTCTGGTCGGCGGCGCATCGGTCCGCAAGGCCACGGTCGGTCAGGCCATTTTGGGCATTCTTCTGTTCCATACACTGTTTATCGTATCTCCCATGGCAGGTAAAAACCTGTTCAACGATGCACAGTACGGCGAATATTTCCGCACCTTTGTTTCCTATGGCGTTATTGCAGTAGCACTGGTCCTGCATGTGATTTCCAGATCCAGAGAGAAGAAAGCCGCTGCCGAATAATTGCGGTATATGCGATTCGGAGGAAATGAATTTATGGATTTGATCAAAGAAATTAATGAGCTTTATCCGCAGATCGTGGAGTGGCGCCGTGATTTTCATCGCCACCCGGAGCTGGGACATCACGAAGAGCGCACATCAGCCATAGTGGCGGCACATCTGCGCGCATTGGGACTGGAAGTGCAGGAGCACGTAGGTGATTACGGCGTTATCGGTCTGCTGCGCGGCGGAAAGCCAGGCAAGAATCTGGCCCTTCGTGCAGATATGGATGCACTGCCGCTGCACGAACAGACGGGGCTGCCCTACAGCTCTGAGACAGACGGGGTGATGCACGCCTGTGGCCACGACGGCAACACAGCCATGCTGATGGGTGCGGCTGCGATCCTTGCCAGACACAGAGAGCAGATCAAAGGTACGGTGAAATTTATTTTTCAGCCGGCAGAAGAAGGTGGCCGAGGCGCTGCCATGATGATCGAAAACGGGGCGCTGGAAAATCCCCGGCCGGATGCGATCATAGGCAATCATCTGTTTTTCTGGGATGCCGGGACGATCACCATCCGCAAGGGCTTTGCTTTCCTTGGCTCGGATGTATTCAAGATCACCGTGCATGGCAAGGGCGGCCACGGTGCAAAGCCCCATGAGTGCAATGATACACTGGTGGCGGCCTGCGAGATCGTGACGACCCTGCAGACGATCGTATCCAGAAAAATCAGTCCGCTGGAAATGGCAACTGTCACGGTTGGCGTTATCCAAAGCGGAACGAAGGAAAATATCATCCCTGCTGAAGCGGAGATCCGCGGTACTGTCCGCACGCTCAAGCCCGAGGTGCAGGAGCGGGTGATCCAGGGCATCAAGGAGATATGCAGCGGCATATGTACGGCTATGGGTACCACCTATGAGCTGGAGTATACCAAGCAGTTTGGCCCTGTGTACAACGACGAGAAGATCATGGACTGCATAGCGGATGCCTGCGCAAAGGTAATGGAGCCGGAGATGCTCCGTACCGCAGACGAGAGCCGCGCCGGCTCAGAGGATTTCAGCGATTATCTGGCGACCGGTATTCCCGGCGGCTATATCTGGCTGGGTGGTAAATATCCAGAGGAAGCCGTTGCATCGCAGAACCATCAGCCCACCTATAACTGGGATGAAGAGGCCATGAGAAACGGCGTGCTGGCCGAGGTCGCATCTACATTTGAATTCCTGGACTGCTGGGAATAAAAAGGAGAAAGATTTATGACTTTTGATATCATCAAGGAGCTTGCGGCTCAGAAAGAAGCCGAGATCATCGAGTATCGCCATCATCTGCACAAGCATCCCGAGGCGTCCCATGATGAATACAAGACTACGGCTTACATTGCAGAAAAGCTGGACGCATGGCATGTGCCCTACGAGATCAACGAGGGCGGCACCGGACTGATCGCTGAGCTGACAGGCGCAGAACCGGGCATGACCATTGCTTTCCGCGCTGATATTGATGCTTTGGTCATGCAGGAGCAGAATGATCTGCCCTTCCGCTCAGTCAATGATGGTGTGATGCATGCCTGCGGACATGATGCCCATACGGCTATCCTGCTGGGCATGGTGCATGTATTTGCCGAGCACCGGGAGTTTATTAAGGGCAAGATCAAGTTTGTATTCCAGCAGTCTGAAGAGGCTTCGCCCAGCGGTGCGAAGCAGATCATGGACAGCGGCAAGCTGGAC
>CAKTGW010000152.1 GCA_934561725.1 uncultured Oscillospiraceae bacterium | reverse complement strand
CCTTGTAGTAGACGGTGTAGGTGTCCGCGTTGGTGCCGGTGGGGACAGTATCCTCCCATGTACTGCCAACGCTGTACATCACCGTACCGCCCACGGCCGTGCCCGCCGTGATAAGCGCCTGCGCGCCGCCGTTATAGGTCAGATCATTCGCCGCGGGGACGGTGGTAACAGAGGGATCAGCCTTGCTGATCTCAAACGCCGTGCTGCCGCTGACGGCATAGTTGCCGCCCTCCCGGTCGACCAGCGTCACCTTTGCAGTGCCTGCGTTCGTATTGTCGTCATACCGGACACTGTATTCGCTCTCCGGGATGACAGTCGTACCGTCCTTAACGGTGACTTTCGGTATCAGGGCGCTGCCGGTGTAAACATTGCCGCCCTCGATCTCGATGGCCGGGTTCGTCAGCGGCTTTCTCGCGATGCTCCACTGCTTTGTGACATTTCCCTCAAAATTGCCGGTGCCTGTCACGGTCAGCGTATATCCGCCCGCATTCGTTCCGTTGCTGCCGCTCACGTCATACGTCGTGACGGTCAGTCCGTCGGTCGTCTTGACCTCCATGATGGTCTGGAGCTGCTCCGCGCCATTGTAGGTAAGGCTGTCTCCCAGCGTGACCGCTGCGCCAGTGATACTCTTCTTACCGATGACGATATCAAAGCTGCCCGATGCCTCGTTGTAGTTCGGGGCGCTGATCTTGTAATACAGCTTGTACGTACCCGCGTCTGTAAAAGACGGGACATCCTCTGTATACGTACCGTCCGACTCCGCACTGTAGGTGAATGTCACAGGCTGGTTATTTACGGCGGCCGCGCTTGCCTTGACGGCCGCAGCCTGTGCCCCGCCGTTGTAGGTCAGTGCGTCAACCTCAACGGCAATATCCGTCAGCGTCGCATTGAGGATCGTAAAGTCCTGACTGAGCTTTTCGAATATGTAGTTGCCGCCCTCATTAGGCTGGATGAACACCTTCACAGTTCCGGCGGCAGTGTGGTCACCCTCGTACACAACTTCATAGTCCCGTCCCTCGACCAGCTGCGCTCCCGCAGCAGTGTCTGTGACATTGAACTTCATCGACAGGGGCTCGCCGGTATATGTTGGATCTTCGCCAATTTTTTCGCATCCCACGCTGCCGCTGATATCCTTCTGCGTGATGGTCACCTTAGCCCTTTGCCAGCATGGGCATGACCGGAATATTGCTGCCGGCATCGGTGTTCGCGATCGTCCCGAATGTGCCGCCGCTGATGGCGGTGGTCCCACCGTTATTACGGAATATGGCACTATCGAAGGCACCGCCCGTGATGGTCAGTGTACCGCCTTCGTTGAGCCAGGTATCCCCATGATCAGAGCCGCCGGAGACGGTGACAGAAGCGCCCTCCCCTGCCGTGAGGCCATACACTGTGCCGCCGCTGATGGTCACGGTGCCGCTGTCGCAGTACAGGCTCCCGGCAGTGGTGCCGTCGTCTAAGGCTTTGCCAATGATGCCGCCTGAATGTTCAGTGTACCGGCTATGAGCTGGAGATCCTCAGTAATGCTGCCCTTAGCATCCTGGCTGTTGTCTGCAATGGTCAGGCTGCCGGGAATGGGCTCGTCCAGTGGTTGATTATTTCAATGTCGTAGTTCTGCCCGACAGAAAGATAGTCGATTTTATGGCCGTTTAAGTCGAGAGTGAAGCTTCCGGTGACAAACGGAGGATCGCTCACGTCGCTCAGCAGCGTAAGCGTGCAGCCGGTATTCTTATTCGCCGCCGCGAAGGCATCGGAGAAGCTTTCATAATAGGTCTTGCCGCTTTCGGTTGTCACGCTTGCGCTTACCGAGGTGTCGCAATAGTCGCAGCTTCCGTTGCTGTCTTCGTCGATATGGGTCGTGCAGGCTTCAACGGTGACATTCCGGAGATGGTCCTGGCCTGCAATCATTTCCGTGCGTTTCAGGAGATTTTCGTCTTTATCTCGGAAGGCGCAGTAGTTGGTCAGCAGCTTTCCGAGCGTGATGACGACGGAGCCATTATTATAGATGTCTTCATATGTGCCGCATTGGAGTGCGACGGTGCTGCCGCTGCTACACTGAAGCTGTTTGATCTTGCCCTTGGAGATTTCGGTTGTGCCGTAGTTGTACCCACAATGGAAAGAGCCGTATTTCTCCACGGTCACAGATGTGACCGTTCCTTCCATCCAGTCAGTCAGGTCGAGACAGCCTTCCTCCTTGACGCGGATATCAGCGTTGATGCTGCCGCGGCCGCTGATGTCCAGCGCGGTATATCTATCCGAATCAGGTACACCCGGACCAACAGAAAAAACACCAGAGCAGGTAAGGGTATGCCCTGCCAGATCCAGACAGAAGCTTTGATACTTGCCAGCAGCATTAGCAATCGTCACGTCCTTATCGATAAAGACGTCCGTCAGAAGTGTGGCATAACTTCCGTTGTTCAGCTCCGAATTGTTGATTGCATCGACAACGTCGGTGAAGTAGGTGTTGCCAACCTTCGCAACCATCTCCACGCCGCAGGTGTCGCAGGTGTATTTGCCGTCGGCCTGTTTGGCCACACTGTTGTGCTCACAGCCCCCGGCAGCAGGTGTATCCGCGCCGTCATCGCCGCTTTGGGGGACGGCAGTCTCGTCTTCCGGTTCGCCGGAATCTTCGGTGTTGTCCTAGACGTCTGCCGGTTCCGGCTCGGGGGCAGGCTCCTGCTTTACCTCTTGCCCCTGCTCCAGAACAGCGACGTTGTCCGCGCTGTCCCCGTCTCCGGCGAAAACTGCCGTCGGCATCAGGCTCAGACACATTGTCAGCGCAAGAATGAGGCTCAATACTCGTTTCTTCATGGGTTCCTCCTTTAGAATGCGTGTTCACAATTCTATGTTCAGCCCGCACACCTGCGGGCACGGTTTTATCAGTCGTCTGCGATCAGCCACAGTTTTTTTGCGGCGGTCTTGGCCTCGCTGCGGCGCTTGACATCCAGCTTATCCAGAATATGGCTCACATGGGTCTTGACTGTGGGCAGCTTGATGTTTAGGATCTGCCCGATTTCTGCATTGCTGTTATCGGCGCAGATGAGGTGCAGAATTTGCAGCTCCATGGGTGTCAGCGCCTCGCCGGGAGCAAGCCGCGGCTGCATGAAGTGCGGATAGAACGCCGCCTGCGCCCGCACTTCGGCCATCAGATGCCGGTACCATTTTGCATTTCCGCTCCACTCCAGCTTCTCCAGTAGGGGCAGGACCGCCGTGCCGTAGATGCTGACGGTGCGGATAAAGCGGTATTCTGCCGCCGTATCCAGCGCGCGGGTCAGCCGATCTCTCCAGTCCTCGTCCTTTCCCCGGCACAGTATAATAGCCATCAGGATATTCAGGTGGATGCTGTCGATATACCGGGCGCAATTTTGCAGGTACGGCTCCAGCGGCGAGAGGGTCATCAGCGCCGCATCCGTTTTGCCGTCCGCGATCTCCACCATGGCTTGCGTGAAATACTGGTAGCGCTTCATCACGTTCAGATGGATGGGATCGCGGGGCGCTTTCGTGCGATACCACTCGTCAGCGCTGTCCAGGCTGCCGGTATGCAGGTCAATGCGGCAGAGCATGACATCTATATTGGGCAGGAACCGCCGCCGTTCCTGTTCCGCAAACTGTTCTCTCAGGGAGAGAAGCGTGCGGCGGGCGTCTTTGCTCTGTCCGGCCGCGATCTGACTGCGGGCCAACAGTCCGCTGACTGCAAACTCCATGTCCGGCGTGCCCTTTTGCCGGATCTCACTCATACGTGAAACCAGCGCCAGCATCCGCCCGGAGATGTTTTCACCCTTTTCAAACTTGCTCTCCGCTATGGCGCAGTCGGGAAGGCCATTGCCGTCCCGCCCCAAAACAGCCTCCACCGGAATACGGATGGTGTTATAGAGCAGATCGTCCTTTTTGCTCCACGGAGAAAAATCCTTGCCGCCGTTCATGATGCTCGGCAGCGCACTGGTAACGGAAAAGGGCGGAAGCGCGACTTCCTTGTTGGTAAGCAATCGGAAAACCGCAGGGATCGTCTCTGTCAGGCCCTCCACGCCCCGCTGCGGAAGCGAGATGTCCAGCCAAGCAAGGCGGCTGCGGGCCTGCTTTCCCGCAGCGTCATCTTTGCCGCAGCGGCGCGCAAATTCCTGCAATTCCTGGTACCAGCGCTCAGAGTCCTCATAGTCCATGGCCAGCGCACACAGCATGCTCATGCCCTGCATCAGCGCGGGCGAGGATAGAACTTCAGGCTCC
>CAKTGW010000151.1 GCA_934561725.1 uncultured Oscillospiraceae bacterium | reverse complement strand
GAGAGCTTACACTGATTGCGCTCACCTTTTTCATTTACGCCGGCCAGAGAAGCCAGAGGGTGATCCTTGCTGCAAATCAGCACGATCTCCTCGCTGGAGAGGGGCTCAGAGACAAAATCGCTGGTTACTTCCTCAAAAGCGATCAGAGCTACATCGATCTTACCGGCATAGAGCAGCTCACGCAGCTCGTCGCTGTTGGCAATACAGAAGGAAATGCTTACATGGGGAAAAGAACCGTGAAAACGGGCGATGATGTCCTTCATCATGATGTTGGCTCTGCCGTTGGTGACGCCAATGGCAACCTTGCCCCGCAGATTGCCGGAAATATCCTGCATCAGTCGGGTACAGTCGCGCATAGCGCCCAGCACCTGCTCGGCGGTATGTATAAATACCTCGCCGGCATAGGTGAGCTCCAGTTTATTGGATACCCGTTTGAACAGCGGCAGGCCGATTTCTTTTTCTACGGCCAAAAGCTGGCGGTTCAGGGCGGAGCGGGAGACGAACAGTCTGCTGGCGGCTTTGGAGATGCTTTTGTCCTCAGCAATGGCAATGATATTGGAAAAGGTTTCAGTGTCCATGAATACCCCCGATTTCAGTAATACATAATGTATCATTATAAGCTTTGTGCCCGCAAAATGCAACAAGGGTGTGAAAAAAAGTCACTATAATAACGTAAAAAACGCATAAAAAAGGACAGAAAAAAGGCGGCAGGAGCCATTCTGCCGCCGAGTATTTCTCAGAAAATCAGATGTAATCGGAGATGTATGGCGCCTCGTGAAAGAGAACGTCGTCGACCTTTTCCACGGAAAGCTCATCACCTGTAATGCGCTCCATCCGGCGCAGCTGGGCGGCGGTTTTATAGCCCAGCAGAAGAGTGGTCAGTGTTGCGATGGACATGCCCACATGATATTGAGCGGGACGGTCCGTCACGGTACATTTTCCCTTGTGAAAGAGAATGTTAAAGGTGCGGTTGTTCCATTTTAGAAAATCGTCCTGAATATCAAAGGCGATGCAGGTGTCTGACTCGTCGGGATCACTGTGATATTTGGCAATAAAAGGCTCAACATCCACGATCCTGCCCATGATATAGGGGCGGATGGTCTCCTTTATATCGCTGTCATCCATTTCAAAGGCGATGGGCTCATTGAAATAAGAGCTGCCGCGGACTTCATCTATCATGGAATCGTGGGCGTGGATGTACTCCCAGAGCCCCTTCTGCGCCTCACGGTTCAGATAGATCATTTCCTTGATATGCATGACATCGTCCTTGATGAGATAGACCATGTAGCCGCAGGGGACGCCGTTGGTGTTGTAATAAATAGCGACCATAGTGTCATCTTCATCCCAGCGCCAGTACTCCTCCCAAGCCAGACTGTTCCGGAAGAGACAGCCGTGGGTCCGCTGTGCAAACTGCGCATGCAGATTTTTTAAATCAGCGTTTTCCCAGTCCACGCGGCGGACAAAGCCGGGCGCGCGGGCCGCGGCCGGGATCTGCCGGTCCTTGACTACAAAGGAGATCTTGTTTGAGATGATCTCCCAGCCGAATTTACGGTAGAGAGGAATGGAATAGGGATACAGCAGGGCAATGGATTGACCCCGGTCCTTCATGCGCTGCAGGCTTTTGCGCATCAGCCGGGCCATAATGCCCTTTCCGGTATATTCCGGATATGTACATACGCTGGTGACAAAGCCTGCGGAATATACGGAGCCGTAAATATTCATTTTCAACGGATATACGGCAAACTGCGAGACCAGATAGTTGTTGTCAAAGCAGCCGAGTACAGCAGCACGTTCAAGCACGGGGAATTTTGATTGCTTGATCTCGTCGTCCCGCCAGCCTGTTTCCATGAGCTCCTGCTCTGTAACCTGAAAGGCATAGCGGAGCAGTGCATTGTATTGGTCTACATCGGCAGTTGTCAGGTCACGGATGATAAAGTTCTTGCTGTCATTAGCGGATCTATCCATAGTATAAGAGACCTCTGATACAGGAATTTGAGATTTACCTCTATTATTTTATAGAACTTCATGGCGGGAGACAACTGTGATTTTATACAGATTTTTGACGTAAAATTGGTAGTGAACGCGTCTGGCTGCGCGTTCTTCGGTGTTTTTTTATTCTTTTTACTTTGGTGAAGATCAGATCGTCTGCAGTTCAGAGAAGCGGAGGAGAAATCAAAGTTGACAATAGTCCCGGAGCAGGGTATGATGTGGGTATAAATGCACGGGAGCGGCGGAAAAAACGCCTCAAAAGTCCGCCACACAAGGACGTACGTCGCTCGAACAGTAAGCTGAACGAAATGGAGGAAGATCCATGCCCATAAAAATTCCCAATGCGCTGCCTGCCACACAGACGCTTGAAAATGAAAATATTTTTGTCATGACAGAGACCAGGGCCATGAAACAGGATATCCGGCCGCTGAAGGTCTGTCTGCTGAACCTGATGCCGACTAAGGTCGCTACAGAGACGCAGCTGGCACGGCTGCTGGGCAATACGCCGCTGCAGGTAGAGCTTGAGCTGATGCACACGGCGTCTCATAAAACAAAGAACACCTCAGAAGAACATATGCTGGCCTTCTATAAGACCTTTGAGGAATTGAAGGACCAGAAGTTTGATGGCCTGATCATCACAGGTGCTCCGGTGGAGCAGATGCCCTTTGAGGAAGTTGAGTACTGGGATGAGCTCTGCCGGATCATGGAGTGGAGCAAGACCAACGTACACAGCACGTTCCATATCTGCTGGGGCGCACAGGCGGGACTCTATTATCACTATGGTGTGAAGAAATATCCGTTGGAGAAAAAGCTTTTCGGCGTATTCCCACATGTTGTGGAGCGGCGCAGCAATATTCTTCTCCGGGGCTTTGATGACGAATTCATGGTTCCTCATTCCCGCCACACCACGGTGCGCAGAGAAGAGATCGAGGCAATACCGGAGCTGAAGATCTTGGCAAGCTCACCGGAAGCAGGCGTCTATGCTGTCAGCACAGAGGGCGGACGGCAGATCTTCATTACCGGACATTCGGAGTATGACCGTGATACGCTGAAAAGTGAGTATCTGCGGGACAAGAATGCGGGGCTGCCTATTGAGGTGCCTAAGAACTACTTCCCGAATGATGATGATACGCAGCCGCCGAAGGTGCAGTGGCGCAGCCATGCAAATCTGATCTATTCCAACTGGCTGAACTATTTTGTCTATCAGACTACACCGTATGACATAGGTGATATTCAATAGCTGCCCGTCTTAGGAAATATAAAAAGGCAGCCGCAGAAGTTTTTTGATTCTGCGGCTGCTTTTTCGTTTTATATTGCTCCGGCTTTCTCTGATGCCAGGGGGGAGCGCCGTTTACTTTAAAAGGAAACAGGCCACAAAGCAGATCGAATCCGGACCGTAATAATAGGCAATGCCGTTATCCTTGCAGACCTGACTTACGAACAGGCCGTTGGCCTCCATGGAGGAATGTGCCTTATGGGGAAAACGGCAGGGCGCATCCGGATAGGTACAGGAGGGACAGAGTGTACAGGCGCCGCTGCCCATGGGATATACGGAGCTGCGGGCAGAGAGAAGCTCGGCCAGACAGACAAAGCGCTGCTTGTGGAGAGCTTCCGTTCGCTCAATGGCCTCAAAATCAAACGGATCATTACGGGTGCCCACAGTTTGAACAAGGATCCCCCATGTGTATTCACGGCATTTGGCACTGATCTCTTCCAGAGAACCGCAGCCGGGCGGACAGCTCCAGGAGTGACCATAGCTGCGGCAGCGATTTGCCGCACACATATCCCGCACCTCAGGCAGAAATTTCAGAGTATGCACATCCAGAGGCGCGGCGGTTTCAAAACCCAGTGAAGAGGCCAGCTCCAGCGCCTCAGTCAGCGTCATGCAAAGACCTCCCCAATCTCATCGAAAATCATGGACTCAATATATTTTTCCATAAAAAAGCTGGAGCCGGAAAGCTCAAGATAGCTGCATTTGTCGGCAACAGTGTGCAGCGCAGCCTGTCCATCAGGGGACAGTGCCAGGGCGGCACCGCCGCCGGCGGTGTTGCCGGCGTGATGGGTGCGATCTGAAAAGACAGGGGGGAGCAGGCCAATCGCACAGGCGCTTTTGACGTCCATGAAGGCACCAAAGCCGCCGGCTATGATGACCTGAGAAATATCGGAATAACGCAGGCCGCGTTTTGCAAGGAGCGTTTCGATCCCGGCGCGGATAGCACTTTTGGCCATTTGTAGCT
>CAKTGW010000150.1 GCA_934561725.1 uncultured Oscillospiraceae bacterium | reverse complement strand
GTGTGGATCCGGCATTTTATGCTTACCGGGAGCGCAGGGAGGATGAGATCCTGCCCTGGGACGTGATCAGCATGGGCGTACGGAAGGCGCATCTCTGGCACGAGCGTGAACAGAGCTACGCGGGTGTCCTGTCACCGGACTGCCGGCATCAATGTACGGGCTGCGGTGCGGCTGCACTGCTGAAGGGAGGCAAATGCGATGGATAAGCTGCGGCTGCGTTTTGAGAAAACAGGGCGTGCGGCCTATATTTCTCATCTGGATCTGATGCATACCATGCAGAGGGTTTTTCTTCGTGCAGGTGTTCCTCTGCGCTACAGCGAGGGCTTTAATCCGCATCCGCTGATCTCCATTCTCCTGCCGCTGTCCGTAGGCTGTGAGAGCGTGTGTGAGCTGATGGACTTCCGCTTGCACGATGATGATGCGGTAAAGCTGGACGAGCTGCCGGGGCGGCTCAATCCGGCTATGCCGGAGGGGGTGCGCGTTGTCGAGGCCTATGAGGGCGGCCGGAAAAGCCGTGAGCTCAAGTGGCTGCGTGTCAGCGGACGCATGGAGTATGACCGGGGCGGAACGGAGGACAAGGCTGCGGAGCTGAAAGCATTCTACGCCGGTCAGGTGACAATCATAAAAAAGACAAAGAGGGGGGAGGGCGAGTTTGACCTCTCTGCCGGTATTCGCGAGATAGAGTTTGTCCCGGAGGAAAACTGTGTCCGGGTCAATGCACTGATCTCAGCGCAGGAACCTACGGTGAATCCGGAGCTTCTGGCGGAGGCACTGCGGCAGAAAGAACCGCAGTTGGCTTCGGACTTTGCAATTTTTCGCCGTGTTGAGGTCTACGACGAAAATATGGAAATATTCCGATAAATTTTCTTGCATTTTACGGATTCCTGTGGTATGATACTTTAGCTTGCGGAAAACCGAGTCTTTTCCGCTGAACGAGGGTGGTCCTCTGTCCGTGGATTCTCACCGGGCACGAACGCCTGTTATGAAGGGAGGAAACTCAAAATGGATTTGATTAAGGCTCTTACCAACCAGTACATGAAGTCTGAACTGCCCAGCATGAATGTTGGCGACACTGTCCGCGTTACCGTCCGTGTTCAGGAAGGCAACCGCGTGAGAAATCAGGCTTTCGACGGAACCATCATTGCCAAGAAGCATGGTGGTATTAATGAGACGATCACTGTCCGCCGCATTTCCAACGGCGTCGGCTGTGAGAAGGTCTTCCCCGTCCACTCTCCCACGATCGTGTCTGTTGAAACCATCAGACAGGGTAAGGTTCGCCGTGCCAAGCTGTATTATCTGCGCAGCCGCATCGGTAAAAAGGCAAAGGTCAAGGAGCGCATCTGAAAAAGACTTCAAAAAAAGAGGCGAAAGCCTCTTTTTTTGTTGCTTATAGACCCTGTTATCGTGTATAATATTTTATTGAGCATTTAACTTTAAAAACCGTTTGCAGATGATGGAGAAGACTATGAGACCTGAAAATAATCAACCGCAGACCGCGCCGGAGAGCGCCGAGGAGCGCTCTGTACGGACGCGCATGGAAGTGTACGACTGGGTGCAGTGCATTGTTTTTGCATTGGTGGCCTGTATCACGGTATTTGTGTTCTTTTTCCGCACCATAGACGTGGTGGGCCATTCCATGGAGCCTACATTGCAGGAAGGGGACAAGCTGATCGTTACCCGGCTATTTTATACGCCCAAATACGGAGATATTGTCGTGCTCCGCAAGGAGAGCTTTAACGAGCAGCCCATCGTCAAGCGGATCATCGCTACAGAGGGGCAGACTGTGGATATCGACTTTGATGAGGGGATCGTTTATGTGGATGATCAGCCCCTGGACGAGCCATATATTGCGGAAAAGACCACACGACCCATTGATTTTGACGGCAAGGTCACGGTCCCGGAGGGCTGCGTTTTTGTCATGGGAGATAACCGGAACAAATCCACAGACAGCCGTGACGCTGCCATTGGAATGGTCGATACCCGGTATATTATCGGGCATGAGATCATCCGTTTGTTTCCGTTGAATAAATTCGGCTTTGTAGACTGAACGCTCTGATGCAGGACGGGAAAACGACCGATGAATGAAAAAATGACTATACAGTGGTTCCCCGGTCACATGACCAAGGCGCAGCGCATGATTGAAGAAAATATGAAGCTGGTGGATGCCGTGTGCGAGATCATTGATGCACGCATCCCGGCATCCAGCCGGAATCCGGATATTGCCCGCCTTGCGGGCAGTAAGCCCCGGCTGATCATCATGAACAGAACAGATCTGGCGGATCCGGCAGTCACGGCTCAGTGGCGCGAATACTTTCGTGCCCAGGGGGTGCAGGTGCTGGAGACGGACAGCAAAAGCGGCAAGGGCGTAAACGGCTTTGCCGGCGCAGTCCGGAGCGTCCTGCGGGAAAAGCTGGAACAGCTGGCTGCAAAGGGACAGGGAAGCCGTCCGCTCAGATGCATGGTTCTGGGCATCCCCAATGTGGGAAAGTCCACATTTATTAATAAGGTAGCAGGCAGAAAGGCCGCGGTTGCGGCCAATAAGCCCGGTGTGACCAGGGGGAAGCAGTGGATCAATATCGACCGAGGTTTGGATCTGCTGGATACGCCCGGTATTTTGTGGCCCAAGTTTGAAAGCCAGTCCGTAGGTGAGGCACTGGCCTGGACCGGTGCGGTCCGGGACGAGATCATGGACCGGGAGACTCTGGCGGCCAACCTGATGCTCAAGCTGCGGGAAATTTATCCGGCGGCCATAGAACAGCGTTACAAATTTGTTCCCGACCCGGAACTGAACGGCTATGAGCTGCTGGAGGCTGCGGCCAAAAAGCGCGGCTTCCTGATCTCCAGAGGTGAATATGATCTGGAGCGCATGGCGGCTGTGCTGCTGGACGAGTTCAGAGACGGAAAGCTTGGCAGGCTCAGCCTGGAACGGCCGGAGACGGCAGTGGATCATGGATCTGTGGCAGATTGAACGCGGACTGCGCCAGGAAGGATACGGACTGATCTGCGGCTGTGATGAGGCTGGCGCGGGTCCGCTGGCAGGGCCGGTCTACGCCGCCGCGGTGCTCCTGCCGTTTGAAACGCAGATCGATGGATTGAACGATTCAAAAAAGCTCACACCCCGGCGGCGGGAAGCGCTGTTTACTGAGATCATGAACAAGGCGGCGGCCTATGCCGTTACCAGTGTTTCTGCTGAGGAGATCGATATCATAGATATCCTCAACGCCCGCATGCTGGCCATGCGCATGGCAGTGGAGCAGCTGAAGCTCAAGCCCGATTTTGTGCTGATCGATGGGAACTGCGACCGGGGATTCCTGATGGAGCACCGGATGGTCATAGGCGGCGACGGCCTCAGTGCCAATATTGCCGCAGCGTCCATTCTGGCTAAGGTCTCCCGGGACCGGTATATGACGGAGCTGGATGATAAATACCCGGGCTATGGGTTTGCCGGACACAAGGGCTACGGAACCCGGGCGCACTATGCGGCTTTGGATGCGCTGGGTGCCTGCCCGGAGCACAGAAAGACTTTTTTGAGGAAGTACTATGCGCGCAGGGAACAGCAAGCTTAAAGGTGCCTGGGGTGAGGAAACCGCCGCAGAATATCTGCGGGAAAAAGGATACACGATCGTTGGATTGAACTATCGTGTTCGCGGCGGAGAAATTGACGTGATCGCCAGGAATCGGCGTGAGTTGATTTTTGCGGAGGTCAAGACCCGGGCGAGCGCCCGGTTTGCCGAGGCCCGTGAGGCTGTAACACCGGCAAAAATACAGCGTCTTATTCTGGCAGCAGAAATGTATCTGGCTCAGAATCCTACGGATCTGCAGCCGCGGTTTGACGTGATCGAGGTTTACGGTGCACCCGGCTCTGCGGTGCGGATCGAACATATAGAAAATGCTTTTAGTGAGGGATGACTGAAATGAAATATTACAGCACGAGAGATAATAGCCGCCAATTCAGTGCCGCCCAGGCCATTGCCCGCGGACTGGCCGCGGATGGAGGCTTGTTTGTGCCGGCCAGCCTGCCCAGACTGGAGGATGGGGAGCTGAACCGGCTGATGTCTATGGATTACCGTCAGCGGGCTGCACATATTATGGGCAAGTTCCTGGACGATTTCACAGCGGATGAGCTTGCTGCATTCTGCAAGGCTGCTTATGGCGAAAACTATGATACGCCGGATATCGCGCCGCTGAATGTGCGCGATGAGGACACGGCAGTGCTGGAGCTGTGG
>CAKTGW010000149.1 GCA_934561725.1 uncultured Oscillospiraceae bacterium | reverse complement strand
CCGCCGATCAGTGCGATCGGTTTGTTTCCGGCCATCTGCAGTCGCTTCATCAGGCACAGGGCCATAAAGTGGCCGACATGCAGGGAATCCGCCGTGGGATCAAAGCCAATATAGAAAGTTGCCTTTCCATTATTGATCATTTCCTTGATTTGCTCTTCATCCGTGACCTGAGCGATCAGCCCACGGGCTACCAGTTCGTCATAAACCGTCATTCTTCTATCTCCTTAAAAATTTATTGATAAAATAAAAAATGTCCTCCGCTCTTTTCAGAGCAGAGGACGCAGATCACGTGTTACCACCTCTGGTTTACCGGACGCTCACACGCCCGGCCTCGGCATGTCCAAATAGACACTGGCGCTGTAACGGGCGCTCCCGTCTGACCCTACTTTCCGTTCAGGCCGCCGCTCCGGAGGGTATTCACGTACTGCAGGCTCCGGCTTGCACCAAACCGCCGGCTCTCTGAGGCGCTGACCTGTACGCTACTGGTCTCCATCTTTGCATTTAACGTGTGCATAATATCATGGAAGTTCATTTTTGTCAACGCCAGATGCTGTTTTTAAAATCCGCCGCAGCCTCCAGCTGCTCGGCTGCACTCTTCAGCGTTGTTTCGGTGACGATCTCACCGCCGTAGAGGCGGGCAATCTCTGCCATACGTCCGCTGGTTTCCAGCGTATCCACCCGGGTGCTTGTCTCCCCGTTGGACTCGGATTTTAAAATATGCAGATGTGTGTCTGCCATAGCGGCGATCTGCGGCAGATGCGTAACACACAGCACCTGCTTTGCCGCAGAAAGTCTGGCCAGCTTCTCGCCCACTCTCTGTGCCGCTACACCGGACACGCCGGTATCGATCTCATCAAAAACCATGGTCTCTACCGGATCGGATTCTGCGAACACGTTTTTCATTGCCAGCATGATTCGGCTGAGCTCACCGCCGGAAGCAATGCGTACAATGCGTCCCGGTTCCGTTCCGGCATTTGCCGCCATCAGGAAGCGCACTTCATCGCAGCCATATTTTTCAAAGCCGCGTTCGGCCGCCACCGGGTGCAGCTCCACCAGAAAGCGTGCAGAAGGCATGCTCAGCTCATGCAGCTCCCTCTCGATCCGCTCCTGCAGGCTCTGCGCAGCTTTCCGCCGTGCCTCAGTGAGACGCGCTCCCGCTTTCAGAACGTTCCCCGCCTCCTCCGCCAGCTGGCCGCGCAGCTTCTGAATACGGTCTCCGGCATATTCCAGCCGTTCCAGCTTTTCCCGGCATTCATCCAGATAAGCCAAAAGCTCATCCTCATCCCGGCCGTATTTTTTGAACAGACGGCGCAGCTGTGCCAGCCGCGCTTCCATCCGGTCATATTCCTCCGGTGAGAAATCCAATCCGTCTCTGAAGTCGCGCAGTGTTTCCGCTGCATCCTCTATGAGTGCCGCAGCATTTTCCACACTTTCCCGAGCCTTTTGCAGTTCGGGTGCCCAGGCGGCTGCCCGTTCCGTCCAGCCGCGGGCATCCGCACAAAGCTCCGCTGCACTGCCATCCGCCCCATACAGGGCTTCATAGGCAGCATCCACTGCCTCTGTCAGCTTCTCGCCGTTGCGCATCAGCTCTGCCCGCTCACTGAGCTCAGCATATTCACCCGCACGCAGCTGTGCTTTTTCAAGCTCGGTGATGGCATACTGAAGATTTTCCGTCAGGCGTTCCTTCTCGCGCTCATCCATCTCCAGAGACTCAATTTCCCGCGCCGTCTCATGCCAACGGTCATAGGCAGAAGAGAAAACAGCAAAAACATCAGAAAGGTTCCCGTAGCTGTCCAGGAAAGCGCGATGGGTACTCTCATCCAGCAGACGGCGGCCATCATTCTGTCCGTGAATATCGATCAGAAGTGCCCCCAACTCCCGCAGCTGTGCTGCCGGGACCGGCAGACCGTTGATCCGGCAGGCAGACTTGCCGTCCGCGCTGATCCTCCGCTGGACGATCAGCTCATCCTCCGCTTCGATCTCATTGTCCGCCAGCCAGCGCTGTACCGTCTCCCCGCAGGAAAATACGGCTGTAACACCGGCCTTCCCGCAGCCGGTACGCACCAGTTCCCGGGATACCCGTCCGCCCAGAATTGCGCTGAGCGAATCAATAATAATGGATTTACCGGCACCGGTCTCACCGGTCAACACATTCAGTCCGGAACCAAAGTGGATATCCGCCCGGCTGATAACGGCTATATTTTCAATATGGAGTTCATTGAGCATAGGATAACCTCCATGTACCTGCAAGCATTCAGCGCAAAGCGCTCCGATCAGAGCATTTCCTCGATCTCATGGCAGAACCGGTCGGCTGCCTCATTGTCCCGCATGGCAAGAAAAGCTGTATCGTCGCCGGCGATCGTTCCTACCAGATCATGGATATTCATGCCGTCCATGGTAGAGCAGGCTGCGCCCGCCAGACCGGGAAGGGTCTTGATCACTATGATATTCTGAGCCACTGCATAGCTGGTCACGCTCTCGCGGAAGATCTTGCGCAGGCGCTGGTCATAATCCACCAGCTCATCCCGGCCTACAGCCACGTAGCGGTAGCGTCCGCTGGGAGAGAGCTCCTTGATCAGGCGCAGCTCCTTGATATCCCGGGATACTGTTGCCTGTGTGCTTTTAACGCCATGCTCCCGCAGCGCTTCCATCAGCTGGTGCTGTGTTTCGATATCCTGATTTGCGATGATCTCAAGTATTTTGGTCTGGCGTGATGATTTCATATTCTCTCTCCTAGCTTTTCAAAGGCTATATCATAAAAGCTTTTTCCGCCCACATGGGCCAGAATGGTCTTATATTTCGATTTTCTCACCACAATGTGGTCATCTTCGCGGAGATCTATGGCTGCGCCGCCGTCCAGTGAAAGAACCGCACTTTTCTCTGTCAGATTGCCGATCTTCACCGTTACGCTGCCGTCCGGCGCAAGAACAAAGGCGCGAATGGCCAGCGCATGCGCACAGATCGGCGTAAGAATAAAGTTTTCCGCTGTGGGCTCCACCAGAGGACCGCCGGCCGACATGGAATAGGCCGTTGACCCCGTAGGCGTAGCCAAGATCAGGCCGTCGCCGGAAAATTTGGTGATGGTCTGACTGTCACGGATGGCCTCCAGCCGGATGGTATGTACAACACCGGTGATCACCGCATCATTCAGAGCCAGTCCCGAATAGACCGTTCTGCCGCGGCGCTGCAGCTCCACATCCAGCATCATGCGGGGGCTAGGCTCGTATTGTCCGGCTGCAGCCTCTACCAGATAGTGGAGCTCATGCTCCTCCACCTCGGCCATAAAGCCCATATTTCCCATATTCACGCCCAGAATAGGAACGCCTTCCGGGGCAGAAGCCTGAGCTGTGCGCAGGATCGTGCCATCGCCGCCGAAGGAGACCACAAGATCCGCCATGCGGACCGCCTGCTCCATAGGCACTGTGACCACATTGTCCGGCAGCTCCACCCGGTTCTGAGACTTAAATACGGGACTGATCACTGTTTCAAATCCATTTGCCTCCAGCAGGCTGCGTGCCTGCTGTGTTACTTCCAGTCCCTGATCCCGAAAGGGATTCGGACACAGGGCTACTATCTTTTTATCCATAGTCTGTCCTTTCACCCCGGTCAGTATTGCAGTGCAGCGTGCGACGCTGCCGTAACAGCCTGAGGGTCAACGGCAAATTCCGGCGTATGGCTGCCCTTGCGCAGCCATGCCAGATATTCTATATTTCCTTCCGGCCCCTTGACCGGTGAAAAATCCAAGCCCATGACCGTATATCCGGCCTGCCCGGCATAATCCAGAAAATGCTCAAGGACCTCCTGATGTACGGCGATATCGCGTACAACGCCCTTCTTCCCTACCTTTTCCTTGCCGGCCTCAAACTGCGGCTTGACCAGGCAGAGCACATCGCCATTCTCCTTCAGCAGATCATAAACCACAGGCAGAACCAGCTTCAGCGAAATAAAGCTCAGATCCATTACTGCCAGATCCATAGGTACAGGCAGCATATCCGGAGTCACATGCCGGATATTGGTGCGCTCCATGGAAACCACCCGTTCATCCTGCCGCAGAGACCAGGCCAGCTGTCCGTATCCTACATCCACTGCATAGACCCTCTCCGCACCGTTTTGCAGCAGACAGTCCGTAAATCCCCCCGTACTGGCCCCGCAGTCGATCACTGTCAGGCCGGATACGTCATATTCAAAAACCTTGAGCGCTTTTTCGATTTTGAGTCCCCCGCGGGA
>CAKTGW010000148.1 GCA_934561725.1 uncultured Oscillospiraceae bacterium | reverse complement strand
CTCTTCGGGCGTCTGTACCGTATGCAGTCCCTTTTCCGCCAGACGCGATACCACATCCCGGTTATGGATCAGATCACCGAGGCAATAGCACGGCCCATCACGCAGCGCATCCTCAGCCATCTTCACTGCCCGGCCCACGCCGAAGCAAAAGCCGGCGCTCTCAGCTACGATTATCTTCTTCATACCCGCTCCGGATTCATGGCGGCGATTCTTTCCATCAGCTGCTCAGCTGCCGCCGGATATTCATTTCTGGGGATCTTGCCCAAAACGTAGCTCTCTCCCACACAGATATCAAACCGGTGGAACGGCCGCTTGTCCCTGCTGATAAAAATCGGAACGATCGGAACATTGTGCCGCGCTGCCAGACGCACAGCGCCGGTTTTTGCCGCTACTGCGTCATCAGACGAGACGCGCGTTCCCTCCGGGAAAAGCATGAGCTTATGGCCGGATTTCAGAACATCAATAGAGGTACGCAGCGCCTCAATATCGCCACCGCTCCGATCCACTGGAAAAGCGCCCAGCTTGCGCAGGAACCACCCCAGGAACGGGATATGGAACAGCTCTATTTTCCCCATAAACCGCAAATAATTCCGGGGGCCAAAGATCACCGCAATCAACACAGGATCTATGTAGCTGGAATGATTGGCGCAGATCACAGCCCCGCCCTCCGGCAGTTCACCCTCTATATGAAGCCGGTATGGATAGACCAGCCGCACCAGTGGGGACAGCAGGATCACAATAAAACAGTAAAATCTGTTCATAAGCCGAACCTCTCCCGGATCAGCTGCACCAGACGCTGCTTGGACTGCTCAAAATCCAGCTCTGTGGTATCCAGCAGCACCGCATCCTCCGCCTGCTTCAAAGGGGCAATGGCTCGGTTGGAATCATTTTTATCTCTGGTCATAATGTCCTGAAGCACCTGCTCATAGCTGCACGCAACGCCCTTCTGACTCAACTCAAGCTGGCGGCGTCTGGCGCGCGCCGCGGCCGAAGCCGTCAGGAAAATCTTCAGCGGCGCATCCGGCAGCACCACAGTGCCAATGTCCCGTCCATCCATGATGACCTTGCCGTTTTTGGCCATATTCCTCTGCATATCCATCAGGAATGCGCGCACTGGCGGCATAGCCGATACATCGGACGCATACATGGAGATCTCCGGCTGGCGGATCGCATCGGAAACATCCTCTCCATTCAGATACATACGCTGAACAAAGGCCTCATCATAGGCCATTCGAATATCCAGCGAAGGCAGAAGCGCCTCTACCTCCCTGGCTGCTCCAAAGCCGAGCCCGGCTCTCTGTGCTGCCAGGCCCACAGTCCGGTAGATCGCACCCGTATCCACGTAGATCAGCCCCAGCTCACGGGCTGCCGACCGGGCCAGAGAGCTTTTCCCCGCCCCGGAAGGGCCATCCACTGCTATTGCTATATTCAAAGCTTTATCCTCCTAATTGACAGAATTCCCCGCTAAAAATGCCGTTGACCACGCGATCTGAAGATTGAAGCCGCCGGTGTAGCCGTCCGCATCCAGGATCTCGCCGGCAAAATACAGCCCCGTGACCAGCTTTGACTCCATCGTCCGCGGATTCACCTGGCGCACATCCACGCCTCCGGTGGTAATGATCGCCTCTTCGATTGGCCGTGTGCCGCTGATCTCCACCGGAAAATGCTTGAGCAGCTGCAGCAGATCGCGCCTCTGCTCCCGTGTGACCGCATTGCACTTGGTCCGGCCGTCTATACCGGAGAGCTTCACGATGACCGGTATCATTTTGCGCGGCAGCAGCTCGCCCAGTGAATTAATAAAATCATTGTTCTTATGCTTTTCCAAATCAGACAGCAGCCGCTTATCCAGCTTCTGCTCGTCCAGCGCCGGCTTCAGATCGATCTCTATCCGGTAAGCCTTTTCCCCCAGGCTGCGCATATGTGCCGACGCCGAGAGGATCAGCGGCCCGGAAACGCCGAAGTGCGTGAACAGCATTTCGCCAAAATCCGTATACAGCTTCCGGTCATCCTCAAAGACCGTGATCTCCACATTCCGCAGAGAAAGGCCCATCAATTCCCGGCAGAGCCCGTCCGGTGACGTCAGCGGGACCAGAGACGGCCGGGGCGGAATGATCGTATGTCCCAGCGCACGTGCAAAGGCATAGCCGTCGCCTGTGGAGCCTGTGGCCGGATAGCTCTTTCCTCCGGTACAGAGAATGACATTACGGCAGAGCACTCTCTCCCGCTCCGTTTCAAGTCCGGAGATCATGCCGTCGGCGGTCAGGATCTCCTGCACCCGGGCATGGAGAATATATACGCCTGTCTGATGCAGCTGCTTCTCCAGTCCCCGGCAAATATCGGCCGCCTGATCTGAAACAGGAAAAACCCGGCTGCCGCGCTCGACCTTCAGCGGTACGCCCAGCGCCTCAAAATAGTCCATTGACATCTGGGGCGTCATCCGATTCAGCGCACTATAGAGGAATTTGCCATTGACCGGGATATTCGACATAAAGCTGCGCACATCGCAGTCATTCGTGACGTTGCACCGCCCCTTGCCTGTAATGCGCAGCTTCCTACCCATGGATTCATTTTTCTCAATCAGCAGGACGCGTAAGCCGCGCTTTGCCGCTTCGGCCGCCGCCATCATTCCCGCAGCACCGCCGCCAACAACGGCAACATCAGCTTTCAAGGTTTGCAAAGACATCATAATCCTTCCACAATTGCTCAAGTGTTGTAAAGGTGTTGCTCAGCCCCTCTCTGGAGTGCATGCCGATCGATACGATCAGCGCATTGATCAGGCTGAGCGGCGCGACCAGTGAATCCACAAACGAGACCATGTCGCTTTTGGCATACAGGCAGATATCCGCCACATCGTGGAAGGGAGAAGTATCATTGTCCGTAATACCGATTGCAGTGGCGCCCTTGCTCTTCGCAAACTTCATAGCCTTCAGCGTGCGGCTTGAATAGCGCGGAAAGCTCAGACCAATGAGCACATCGCCTTCACCGATCCGCATGATCTGTTCATAGACCTCATTGGCCACATTGTCGTGGATCGTGCGCACATTATCCAAAAGGAAATTCATATAGAAACCCATAAAGTTGGCCAGCGCCGTACTGGAGCGCATACCAACAATGTAGATGCGCTTGGCATTCATGATCGCATCCACCGCTGCGTCAAACTGCTTCTGGTCCACGGTCTCCAGTGTGGTCCGCAGTTTTTCTATATCAGAGTTCAGTACATCCTTGAGCACGTTGGTATTTGTGATCAGCTCTTTGGACACTTCAATGCGCTGCACCGAGGTCAAACGGTTGCGGATCATTTCCTGAAGCGCCTTGCGCATTTCCGGATAGCCGTCATAGCCGAGCTCTGCGGCAAAGCGCACCACCGTAGACTCACTGACACCGACGGTCTTGCCCAGCTTGCACGCTGTCATAAATGCAGCTTTATCATAATTCTCTATAATAAACTTTGCGATCTGCTTCTGGCCTTTGGAAAACCCGGTGCTTTCCCGGGAAATCAGGGAAAGGATATCTTTTTCCATTTCGGCTTCACTTCCTGTCGATTCTCTATTTTTGCAATCTTAATAATACTTGCCGCCGGGCAAAAAAGCAAGCATTATTTGCAATATATCCCTGCAAATCCTGCATATAGCCGGGATTTTTTGCCTGAAACAGCCGATTTTTACAGAAGTCCCTGCAAATATTGGATCTCATTCTCCGTCAGCTTGCGCCATTGGCCGCAAGGCAGCCCCCCCAGCTCCAATTCGCCCTCACGGACTCTCTGCAAGCGGTACAGGCGCAGACCGCACTGCGCGCACATTTTGCGGATCTGCCTGTTGCGCCCCTCGTGAATCGTCACTTCCAGCTTTTCCCGTCCCCCGTCCGTTCCCAGCTGCCGGATCTTTGCCGGCTGTATCCTGTATCCATCGATCACCATGCTGCGTCCCATATTTTCCACCGCACGATCCATATTTTCTCCCGTCACCCAGGCATAATAGGTCTTTTCCACCACATGAGCCGGATGCATCAGCCGATTGGCCACTTCCCCGTCATCCGTCATAAGCAGCAGCCCTTCTGAGTACATATCCAGACGCCCCACCGGGTACAGGCGCACGCCCGCGCCGCGAATAAGCATAGCTACATTTTTTCGTCCCTTTTCATCAGACAGAGTCGTTACATAGCCCTGCGGCTTATTCAGCATTATGTAAGTCCGCTGTTCCTGAATGGAAACAGGTACGCCATCCACAGCGACCACATC
>CAKTGW010000147.1 GCA_934561725.1 uncultured Oscillospiraceae bacterium | reverse complement strand
GGCCATAGGCGTCGCAGATCCAGTAAACTCCGTCGATATTCACGCGGCACCACTGATGGCTCCACTGGTTTTCATTCACATGCTCATACGGAATTCCAAGAATATTCAGGCACAGGCCCGTTGCCCGCGTGCAGCCGGCACAGGACGCCGTGCCCAGCACCAGATAACCATAGGGATCGTTATAATGCGGCTCATCCGTAGAGTAGGACATGCCGCTGTCAAAGCGCCGGCGCAGCTCTGCTGCAATGCCCACGAGCTGATCCTCACGGCTGAGTCCGGCCAGCGGTGTTACGATCTTCAGCGCCTCATTATAGGCCGCCTGAAGCTCTGCGTCCGACATTCTTTTCCGCAGGCTCTGAAGATTGGCCAGCTGATTTGCCGGCACCGGCTCAAATGGCGCTGCCTTCAGTGTGATTGCTCTGCGCAAAGAGGGATCGGCCATACGGCTGACCAGTGCGGCTGCCGCGCCGCGGGTAATGGTGCTTTTGGGGGTAAAGGTCCCCTTTGCATCATTACCGGTCAAAATACCCGCTCTATAGAGGCGATACACATCGTCATGATAGTCCGCGCCGGTGCCCACGTCCGGGATCGCGCCCGCTTCGATCTTGCTGATCTCCGGCAGAGCACTGTCCGGCAGGGCACTGCCCAAAATCACAGCGAAATCCGCACGGGTCGCCGGCACATCATAATCATCGTAGTCCCAGCGGATATCATTTTCCATGGCATAGGCCAGATACGGAAAATACCACAGGCCGGCCGCCGCAAAGTCCGTATCATCGCCGCAGTAATCGCTATGCAGGCGGCAGGCCATGACGATGGCCTGTATCACGGTCAGATTGCCGTTTACGTCAAAGCAGCTGTCGCTCACGCCGCTCATAATACCGTACTCATATGCCGACTGCACATTGGATGCACACCACAGGCTGTCCGGCACATCCGTGAACTGCCCTGGTGTATAGGAATTGACCTTCTGCAGTCCGGAAGCCGCTGCCCCGGGGACAGCCAGTGACAGCGCCGTAATTCCGGCCAGCAGAAGCGTGATCAGCTTTTTCATATAATCCCCCCATCTTTTTATATCTCTATTTTACTCCGCAGCATATGAATGTCAATCACTACTGCTACGCAAGACTATTTCAGTGCTTGAAATAACAATGTCCATAGCGTATAATCATACATATTGTTGATATTTGACCCTTTCACGCAGATGAAAGAATCATTACGGATAGACTTGAGGATTTTTAGCCATGCCGAATGGAATGCAAGCCGGAGCAGAAGTGATCGAGACTTCTTCCCTCCACAGTCTTGAACGCGCACTGAGCAATACTGAAAAAGAGCGCCAGATGTTCAATGCGCTGTGCATCAACTTTACTGCGGCCTATTACTGTGATTTGATAACAGATCACATGGAGCCCATAAAACAGAAAAACTTCTCACACTGTGCGCAGGAAAAGGACAAGCTGCATGATCCCTGCTCCTATTCCGAGTGGATCCGGCATGCCTTTGAAACCTTCGTTATAAAAGAATCCGCACCGGATTATCTGGAAATTTTTGACGCACAGAATCTGATGCATCGCCTGCAAGCCGAAGAGAGCTTTGTCTATCGCCACCGTACCCTGCCCAACGGCGTTGGCATGGAGTATTTTGAAGTTACGGTCGTCCGGCTTTATACAGATCCAAACCACTTTGCAGTCATTATGGGCTACCGTCCCATAGACGATATCATAGCTGAAGAAAGAAAACAGCAGCAGATACTGAAAAACGAGGTAGCCGCGCTCCGGAATATCCATGAAGCCCTGGGCTCCGGCGCATGGAAGGTGCAGTACAATGAACAGGGTGAGATGATCTCATGCAGATGGTCAGACACCATGCGGCATATGCTGGGATTCTCATCTACCGAAGATTTTCCGGACAGATTCGAGTCCTGGTCTGAGCGCCTGCATCCCGAGGACAAGGAACGTATACTTCGTGAATACCACAGCACCGTATGGGATCATACCAGCAAAAAGACCTACGATGTGGAATACCGGGTATGCGCAAAGGACGGAAGCTATCACTGGTTCCGTGCCGCCGGGCGCCTGTCCCGTCGTGCAGACGGCTCCCCCATCGCCTTTGACGGCGTTTTTATCAACATAGATGAACGGCATGAAACAAACGCCCGCCTTCACCGCGCTCTTCAGGAGGCTGAATCGGCCAGAAACGAGCTGCTTCTGGAGCACGAGGCGCTCTCTGCCGTAAGCCGGGGCTATTTTTCTATTTACAGCATTGACCTCACTGAAGATTTCTACGAGGAGATCTCCAACAACAATCATTCTGTGCATTATCCCGCCGGTCACGGCAGAAATGCGCAGCGGAAGATGTATGAGCTCTGCGATACTCTGGTCTCAGAAGCCTATAGAAATGCTGTTATGCGCTTTTTTGACCTTTCCACTGTGGCCGACAGGATGGGCGAGGCTGACACTATTGAGATCGAATACTTTGCCGCTGACGGAAACTGGCATCAGGCCCGCTTTATAGAAAAGAACCGGGATAAAAACGGCAGGGTCACAAATATTCTCTACGTCACACGCATTGTCAGCAAGCAAAAGCAACAGGAAATGGAACAGGAGCGCCTGCGTATCGCTTATCAGGTAGCCGAAAGTGCCAATGAGGCAAAAACCACCTTTTTGCTCAACATGTCCCATGATATCCGTACACCCATGAATGCGGTTCTCGGCTACTCAAGACTGATGCGCAGCCGCCTTACTGACCCTGAGCTGCTGCATTATCAGGATATGATCGAGCAGTCCAGCCAGCTTTTGCTTTCCATCATTAATAATGTGCTGGATATGGCCCGCATCGAAAGCGGTAAAATGGAGCTGGATGAAAATTACCACGAAGCCGGCAACATCATCGGCGCAGTGACCCGGGTATTTGAGTCCGAAGCGAAGAAAAAAGGACTGCGGTTTGAACGCACAGTGAATGTACAACACACGCATATCATGTGCGATACGACAAAATTACAGGAAATATTCACCAATCTTATCAGCAACGCCGTAAAATACACGCCATCAGGCGGCTGTGTAAAAATCACCACAGATGAGCTTCCCTGCGACCGCGAAGGCTATTGCTGCATCCGCTCAACTGTTGAGGACACCGGTATCGGTATGAGCGAGGAATTTCTGCCGCATTTGTTCGAGGCTTTCTCACGCGAGCGGAACACAACGGCTGCCGGAGTCAGCGGTACTGGATTGGGTATGGCCATCGTAAAAAAGCTGGTCGATCTGATGGGCAGCACACTGGAGGTTGAAAGTCAGCTGGGTAAGGGAACCAAGTTCACCGTAGTGAACTGGCACAAGATCGTCAGCAGCGACTATTATGCAAAAGCTGCCCAGCCGGAAGAAGCAGATAAAACCGATGACTTTTCCGGAAAGCATATTCTTCTTGCTGAGGACAATGAGCTGAACGCAGAAATTGCCTGCTCTCTTCTGCAGGAAATGGGCTTTCTGGTAGACTGTGTGACTGATGGCATTTTCTGCGTGGATAAGCTTGAAAAGGCAGATGCCGGGACCTATGATCTGATCCTGATGGACATCCAGATGCCCAATATGGATGGATATAAAGCAACGCAGCTTATCCGTCAACTGCCGGATAAGGCAAAAGCGCAGATCCCTATTATTGCCATGACCGCAAACGCCTTTGAAGAGGATCGGAAAAAAGCACTTGAAATGGGCATGAACGGCCATATTGCCAAGCCGATCGATCTGTCTAAGATGAAGGCTCTGCTGAGAGCCACACTGAATTGAAACGTAAAAGCAGGACACGACTTTTGTCGTGTCCTGCTTTTGATCTTGTGTTTGAAAGATGATGTTCTTTTGTAAAAAGTTCGCCGCAAGCGTTATATTGCTAGCGGCGAACTGGTACGCCCGACTGGATTCGAACCAGCGACCTTCAGAGTCGGAGTCTGACACTCTATCCAACTGAGCTACGAGCGCATTTCAGCCTAATTATTATAGCAAACTCCACTGAACTTGTAAAGAGCAAATCTTCTTTTTTCACTGCTCTTGAAATATCTCCCCGAATTGATATATAATACAGGTTACTATGATTATGAAAATTATTGCTATCATCACCTGCAAACTGATTCGCCTGGGCCTGCGCCTTCTGGGCCGCGGAGGGACTGCCCTCCCCGGCAAAATCGCACTGCGTCTCTGCCCAAATCTGCTGGGCTACCTGACAAGAGACGTAAAGACGATCGTGATCACAGGCACCAACGGCAAAACCACCAGCTC
>CAKTGW010000146.1 GCA_934561725.1 uncultured Oscillospiraceae bacterium | reverse complement strand
CTGTAGATGGCTTCAATAAGAAGAACTGGCGCCTGGGCCGCTCTGCATTTGACAACATTATTCCCACCAGCACCGGCGCAGCCAAGGCTGTGGGCAAGGTCATTCCCGAGCTGATGGGCAAGCTGACGGGTACTTCTCTGCGTGTACCTGTGCCCGATGTTTCTGTGGTGGATTTGACCGTCAAGCTGAAAAAGCCCGCTGCCTATGCAGAGATCTGCAAGGCTATGAAGGAAGCCTCTGAGGGCGCATACAAGGATATCGTCGGATATGTGGATGATCAGGTGGTTTCCACCGATTTCCGCACCGACGCCCGCACCTGCATCTTTGATGCAAAGGCCGGCGTAGCTCTTTCCGACAGCTTTGTCAAGCTGATCGCTTGGTACGATAACGAGTGGGGCTACTCCAACAAAATGTTGGATCTGACCAAGCACATCCACAAGGTGCGCACCGGCGGTCAGGACTGAGCCGCATATATGCGCATATAAACAAAAGACAGAAGGGGAGCGGGTGCGTGCCGGCTCCCCTTAAATTATCCTTGATTTTTCTTGATTTTTGTTGTAAAATAGCGCTTGCGTTTTTGAGCGCGGACAGCGCTGCGTGTGAACAGGAGGTGCTCAATGTCAGAACGTAAGGGACAGAATTTTCTCCATGGTGCGGCAATACTGGCGGCCGGTGTGGTCATTATGAAAATTCTGGGCGCGATTTACAAGATCCCGCTTGGAAATATTCTGGGTGACGACGGCTATGCTTACTTTCTTGTCGCATATAATATTTATAATCTTCTGCTGACAGTGGCTACTGCCGGCTTCCCGGTCGCGCTCTCGCGTATGATCAGCGAGGCGGACACTCTGGGGCGGCCCATGCAGGTGCGCAAGACCTTCAGAGTGGCTATGACGACTTTTGCCGGACTGGGATTGATCTGCTCAGTGGTTATGTTCCTTTTCCCGACGGAGCTTGCCGTTTTCATGGAAGAACCGCGGGCAGCACAGGGAATTCTGGTTCTGTCGCCGGCTGTACTGATCGTATGTCTGGTCAGCGCGTACCGCGGCCATGCACAGGGACTGAGCAATATGATCCCTACAACTGTGGGGCAGGTCCTGGAAGTGCTGGTCAAGGTCGTTGTGGGTCTGGCACTCTCCTGGTATCTGACCCGTGCCGGTAAGAGCCTGCCCATTGCGTCGGCCGGTGCTGTTTTTGGCGTTGTCGCGGGCGGACTTGCAGCGTTGATCTATATGGCACAGTATAGGGCGCGCAATTTCCGGGAAAAACCGGTTACGGATCCGGATGTGCCGGACAGCAGCATGTCTATTTTCCTGCGCCTGATGCGCATTGGCATCCCCATTACGCTGGGTGCCTCTGTTATGAGCCTGATGACTCTGATCGATACAAAGCTGGTGCTGCTGCGGCTGAAGAGCGCTGCGGCCTTCTCTGATGATATGGCGGCTGTGCTCTATGGCGTCTATGGCAAGGCCATGACCTTATACAATCTTCCCGCTGCATTTGTCACTCCGCTGACGATCAGCGTAGTCCCCGCAATTTCCGCCTGTGTGGCAAAGTGTGCTTATAAGGAAGGCAGCGATATTGCCGAGGCCAGCGTGCGGATCACTTCGTTGATCGCACTGCCCATGGGTGTTGGACTCTCCGTCCTATCAACGCCGATCATGCGCGTGCTCTATTGGGGCAGTCATGAATCCGGTCCCATGCTGCTTACATTCATGGGTGCTGCATCCTTTTTTGTGTGCATTGCCCTGATCACCAATGCGATTTTGCAGGCGCACGGCAATGAAAAGTATCCCGTGTATTCCATGATCGTCGGCGGCCTGACCAAGATAGGCATCAACTGGGTGCTGGTGGGCAATCCTGCCATTAACATTTATGGAGCACCCATTGGTACTATATGCTGCTATCTTGTCATGTGCGTCATGAATCTGTTCTTCATATACAGATGCATGGAGTCCAAGCCCTCGCTGTCGCGTATGTTCCTGCGGCCTTTGATCAGCAGCGCGCTGATGGGCCTTTCGGCCTGGGCGGTATATATGCCTGTATACGGTGTTGTGCAGAACGTGCTGACTTCCGGACGGCTGGGGATGGCACTTGCCATGGCAGCGGCAATCGGTGTGGCCTGCGTGGTCTATCTGGTGCTGATCATTGTGACCAGGGCAGTGACCTATGAGGATATGAAGCTGATCCCCAAGGGTGAAAAGCTGGCAAAGCTCCTGCATATCCGGTGATTTTTGCAGAAAAACACAAAGGAATATAAATTATGGTAGATTTTGAACGCAAAGAATGTTATGATGTTGAGGATTTCCGCAAAATCATTGCGCTGCTTCGTTCGCCGGGCGGTTGCCCCTGGGACAGGGAGCAGGATCACAAGTCCATTCGCCGCAATCTTCTTGAGGAGGCCTATGAGGTCTGCGAGGCGATTGATGAGGAGAGCGTACCGCATCTCCGCGAAGAACTGGGCGACCTGATGATGCAGGTTATTTTTCATGCGCGCATTGAAGAGGAAAAGGGCGTTTTTGATTTGGATGATGTGGCGGACGAGGCTTGCAAGAAGCTGATCCTGCGCCACCCACATGTGTTCGGAGACGTTCAGGTTTCTTCCACGGGAGAGGTTCTGGACAATTGGGACGCTATCAAGCGCGTGGAGAAAGCGCAGCACACAACAGCTGAGGCTATGGACAGCGTAGCCAAAACGCTTCCGGCTCTCTGGCGTGCCGATAAGATCCAGAACAAGGCGGCCAAGGCCGGATTTGACTGGAAGCAGACAGCCGACGCACTGGCCAAGCTGAAAGAAGAGGTCGGTGAACTGGAGAATGCAGTGCGCAGCGGAGAAAAGGCCGAGATCCAGGACGAACTGGGCGACGTGCTCTTTGCAGCGGTCAAGGTAGGCCGGTTTACAGATACGGATCCGGAGATGGCTCTGCATCACACCTGTGATAAATTTACTGACCGGTTCCGTTATGTGGAAAATGCAGCCTGTGCAGACGGCAAGGCACTGAAGGAGCACAGTCTGGAGCAGCTGATCGAGCTGTATAATCAGGCAAAAAAGCAGGAAAAATCAGTATAAGTCCCCGGGAATCCGGGTTGCTTAATATAACAAGGGCGGAAGCCGCCATGGATATTTTAGGAGGTTACTAATGAACAAGGCAGAACTCATCACCGCAGTTGCCGACAAAACCGGACTGTCCAAAAAGGACAGCGAGAAAGCTGTAAACGCAGCTCTGGATACCATTGCTGAGACTCTTGAGATTGGCGAGAAGGTTCAGCTTGTGGGCTTCGGTGTGTTTGACGTGAAGCAGCGCGGCGCACGCGTTGGCCGCAACCCCAAGACCAAGGAGGAGATCGAGATCCCCGCATCCCGTGTTCCCCAGTTCAAGGCTGGCAAGCTGCTGAAGGAATCTGTTGCAAAATAAGCAAATCAAACGGTGCGGCTTCTGCCGCACCGTTTTGTCGTACAGGAGAGATTTATGAGACTGGATAAATTCCTCAAAGTGGCGCGCCTGATCAAGCGCCGTACCGTGGCCAACGAGGCCTGTGATGGGCAGCGCGTGATGGTCAACGGCAAAAATGCCAAGGCGTCCTATGATGTAAAGGTGGGCGATGTGATCGAGATCGCCTTTGGGCAGCGCAGCCTGAAGGTTGAGGTCCTGGATGTTGCCGAACATACCACAAAGGACGGCGCCTCGGCCCTTTACAGAGAAATTGTATAAAATCCGTCAGCACTTGACAGAATACAGCCTTCTGTGCCTGTCAAGTGCTTTTTTCTGCTTTTTGCGCCGGGAGATGAATACAAAAGATGTTATGTAAACTTGGCTGTATATTTTATAAGAACCAATACGAAAGCCGTATTGTTCAAAACTGTGTGGGAAATGTGTAAAACTCGTTGAAAACCCATACTTTCCAATGCCCATATCTCAAAATCCATATTCAGTTTAGGCTGAATATTTCATAATGGGATAAGCTGTTTTGTAAACTCATTCAAATTTGGAATGGCCGGTCGGTATAAAGACATGACCTGTCCCATAGGATGCAGTATGTGGATATATTGGAGGTGTACCATGAAGAAACTGATTTCCCTACTGTTGGCGCTGCTGCTCTCCGTACCTGCGCTGGCAGCAGAGCCGGAGCAGGTATTATCGGTGGCATCGCCGTATGCATTCCTGATGGAAAAGGAGACAGGGACGGTGATCTGGGAGAAGGCGGCAGATACACGGGTGCCGCCGGCCAGTGTGACCAAGGTCATGACATTGCTGCTGATCGTAGAGGCACTGGAG
>CAKTGW010000145.1 GCA_934561725.1 uncultured Oscillospiraceae bacterium | reverse complement strand
GCAATTTCGGACGGCTCATTCTGGGCGTTGCCGGTACGGGGACGGATATATATGTGCCCGAAACGATGAAAGAAGAAGCTCTTTTGCTTATAAAAGGAGAAGTGCAATGAATTACATGGAAGAGTATCAGCACTGGCTGGACAGCCCGGCGCTCAGCAATGCCGAGTGGGAGGAGCTCAAGTCCATTTCCGGTGATGAGAAGGAAATTGAAAGCCGCTTTTTTGCGCCCCTGGAGTTCGGCACAGCCGGACTGCGCGGCATTATGGGAATGGGTCTGCATCGCATGAATATCCATGTGATCCGCCATGCGACCCAAGGCTTCGCCAGTGTGATCTGTGCGGAGGGAGAGCAGGCAAAACAGAAGGGCGTGGCGATCTGCTACGACTGCCGCAATAACAGTGCATCCTTTGCCCATGAGGCCGCCGCCGTTATGGCCGGCAACGGCATCCGTGTGCGCATTTTTGAGGCGATGCGTCCCACCCCGGAGCTGAGCTTTGCAGTGATCCATTACGGCTGCACGGCCGGACTGAACATCACGGCCAGCCACAACCCCAAGGAATATAACGGCTATAAGGTCTACTGGTCCGACGGCGCCCAGCTGCCGCCCCAGCATGCCGAGGCCATAGCCCGGGCCATGAGCGAGATCGACGTTTTTAACGGCATCAAGTACATGGAATTTGATGAGGGCGTGGCAAATGGCATGATCACCTACATGGGCGGTGAATGTGATGAGGATTTTCTTCAGTGCGTTCTGGGACAGGCAATCGATCCGGAGGCAGTCAAGGCTGTGGCCGACGAATTCAAGATCGTCTATACGCCCTTCCACGGCACGGGCTATAAGCTGGTGCCGGAGGCTCTGCGCCGCCTTGGAATGAAGCACATCATCCCGGTGCCTGAGCAGATGGTGATCGACGGCAATTTTCCCACTGTAGTCAGCCCCAATCCGGAGAACCCGGAGGGCTTTGAGCTGGCTGTCCGCCTGGCGCGGGAGGTCGGCAGTGACCTGATCATCGGCACGGATCCGGATGCGGACCGGGTCGGCGTTATGGTTCGCTCCCACAGCGGTGAATATGTCTGCATCACGGGCAACCAGATGGGTGTGCTGCTGCTGGACTATATCATTGAAGCGCGGAAGAGAAACGGCACTCTGCCGGTGCGTCCTGCTGCAATCAAGACCATTGTCACCACGGAAATGGCGCAGGAGGTCTGCAAGTATCACGGAGTGCATATGGACAGCACCTTCACAGGCTTCAAGTTTATGGCGGAAAAGCTGGCTGAGTACAAGCGCGATGGCTCCTATCAGTATCTGATGGCCTATGAGGAGAGCTATGGCTATATGATGGGCGACTACGTCCGAGATAAGGACGCGGTCACAGCGGTGATGATGATCACCGAGATGGCTGCCTATTATTTTGCACAGGGAATGACTCTGGCGGACGCTATGGACAGTCTCTATGAGAAGTACGGCTATTTTGCGGAAAAAACGCTGAATCTGGTCATGCCCGGTCTGGACGGACTGGAAAAGATGAAGAACCTGATGGCTGAGCTGCGGGAAAAACCCTTCAAGGAGATCGGCGGAACGGCCGTTCTGCGTGTACGGGATTATGCGGCAGGCACTGTCACGGTTCCGGAACTTGGCGTTGTGGGCAATACGGAGATCCATGGTTCCAACGTGCTGTATTTCGATATGAGCGACGGATGCAGCTTTATTGTGCGCCCCTCAGGCACTGAGCCTAAGATCAAGATCTATATTCTGGCGCGGGGAGAAAACCGGGCCGATTGTGACGGCAAGGTTGAAAAATATGCCGCTTTTGCCGAGACCTTAAAACGATAAATCTGCAAATGCCCCGTTTATCAGACGGGGCATTTGATTTACCGGAAACTTTTTTCAGGCGGTAACGTCAAAACACCGTGAAAGGAGGCTGTTATGAAAAGAATCCTTGCTTTTATACTTATTTTTGTGCTGTCCCTGTCCCTTACAACCCGGGCAGAAGAGCAGAAACAGGCTCGGGTGGTCCTTGGCGCGGATCTTACTGAGAGCCAGCGGGATGAGGTCTATGCTCTGCTGGGCGTGACCCGGGGCAGCGTGACCGAGCTGACCATGACCAATGCTGCGGAACGCAGCTATCTGGAGGGGAGCGTCCCTGATGAGCAGCTGGGCACCCGGAGCATATCCAGCGTATTCCTGGAAGAAACTGATGGGGAAAATTCTGTAAAGACAGCCAATATCAACTGGTGTACGGAATCCATGTACCTGAGCGCCATGGCTACTGCGGGGATCGGGCATGTGTCGATACGTGTGGCCGCACCCTTTGAGGTGTCCGGAACAGCGGCACTTGCGGGCATCTATATGGCCTATGAGGATATGACCGGCGTGCAGCTGGGCGAGGCGGAAAAGCAGGCGGGAATTCAGGATCTGCTGATCGCCGGGCAACTCTCTGAGGAACTGGGCGGCGACGAGGCCATGACGCTGGTGACAGAGCTGAAGCTGATGCTGACCGACACGCTGAACATGAGCGATGCGGAGCTGACAGATAAAATTGACGAGCTTGCCGGCGAATACAAGATCACTCTGAATGATTACCAGCGTGAAAAGCTGCTAGAGCTGTGCCGCTCTCTGGAGAAGCTGGATCCGGATACGCTCCGGGAAAAGGTGGAGGGCGTAAAAAATACACTGGAGAAAATGGGCGAGTGGAAGGACAAAGCGGTTTCCTTTTGGGATGCCCTGATTGCTTTCTTCCGAGCCATTGGCGAGTTCATAGCAAAGATCACGGAAATTTTCAAATGATGTACACAATATACGGACTTTCTTCCATGATATGCGCACAAAAAATAAGCCTGTTTTGCAGGGCGGATTTATGAAATTGGGAGAAATGCGCAGTATTACGGGGAAAAATCTTGCATATGCAGCGGATCCTGTGTACAATATAGCTGCTGAATGAAGTTGGCGGGATAGAGGCAATTGCCCACCGAAGGAGTAAAACTCTCAGGTGTCCGTATCCGGACAGGGACCGCCGGCTGACAGCACTCTGGAGAAGCCCGCCTGTTGGCGGGGGCCGAAGGTGCAAAGGGGATCAGAATCCTCTAAATCTCTCAGGCAAAAGGACAGAGCAGCTTATTGTGCGGAAGGAAACTCTTTTTCGGACAGCTATTTTGTTTTTTGCAGAGAGGCAGCTTTGGCTGCCTCTCTTTTTTGGTATAAAAGGAGTGTCGGGTATGGAAGCTTTTACTAAATGGCTGGTCACAGTGGATGATGTGGTCTGGGGTGTGCCGATGATCGCACTGATCCTGGCCTGCGGCGTCTGGCTGACTGTGCGCACCGGACTGCTTCAGGTGTTTCATCTGGGCAAGGCGCTGCGCTTCATGTTTAAAAATGAGGAAGAGGGACATGGAGAGGTGTCGTCCTTCGGCGCTTTGTGTACTGCCCTCTCGGCTACCATCGGTACAGGAAATATCGTGGGCGTGGCGTCGGCAATCGGCGCAGGCGGCCCCGGCGCCCTGTTCTGGATGGAAGTAGCGGCCTTCTTCGGTATGGCAACAAAATACTCCGAGGGCCTTCTGGCGGTCAAATACCGCGGGATCGATGAGAGCGGACATGTGCTGGGCGGACCCTTTTATTACATCGAAAAGGGTATGGGCGGCAATCGCTTTCTGGGGATCAGCAACTGGAAATGGCTGGCCAAGCTCTTTGCCGTGTTCGGAACGCTGGCCGGTATTATGGGCATCGGCACCATTACCCAGATCAATGGCATTACATCCGCGGCTCAGACCTTTTTTGATCCGCAGAAGGAGCATGTGCTGTTTACCATCGGCTCCGGAGAAGCGGCCTCTGCAATTACACTGACGACTGTGATCGCCGGATTGCTTGTCACGCTGTTTACGGCACTGGTGGTTATCGGCGGCCTCCAGCGTATTGCCAGCGTCTCGGCCATTATCGTGCCCTTTATGGCGGTAGTCTATATTGTCTGCGGTATGCTGATCCTGCTGGGAAATATCGCGGAGATTCCCGCTGCTGTGTATCAGATCCTTGTGGGCGCGTTCAGTCCCAAGGCTGTAGCGGGCGGTATCGTAGGTATTACCATAAAAGTGGCGGTACAGAAGGGCGTGGCCCGCGGTATCTTCTCCAATGAGGCAGGACTGGGCTCCGCGCCCATCGCGGCGGCAGCGGCCCAGACAAAGGAGCCGGTCCGCCAGGGACTGGTGACAATGACCGGAACCTTTATTGATACGATCGTTATCTGCACCATGACCGGCCTGGCTATCGTGATCTCCGGCGGATGGAAGCCGGAGCTGGAGCTCGAGGGTGTACAGATCACCATGTATGCATTCCAGAACTGCCTGCCCTTCTCTGCACAGGCCAGTTC
>CAKTGW010000144.1 GCA_934561725.1 uncultured Oscillospiraceae bacterium | reverse complement strand
CCCACAGGCCGCGCTCACCATAGAGCGCACGATAGACGACCATCTCTTCCTGTGTTTCCGAGTGGCGGGCAGTGAAGAGTACTTCATATTCCCGGCCTTTAAAGTGGCGGTATTTTCCGGGCCTGATCTCCATAACAGCCTATCCTTTCAACAGTTTTTCGCGCTGGCGCCAATCCGGAAGAATGGCGGCGACCTGCGCGTAGAATTTATCGGAGTGGTTTTTCTGGCGAATATGGGCCAGCTCGTGAACGACTACATAATCCACAGCCGCTTCCGGATAGTCCATCAGCCGCCAGGAGAAGCTCAGCCGGTCTTTGCCGCTGCAGCTCCCGAAACGGGTGCGGGCGCCGGTGATCGTGATCCCCTGTGGCTCCACGCCCATGCGTTTGGCCCAGAAGGCCACTTTACCGGGGAGCTCGGCTTTAGCCAGCGCGACCAGCTGTGCCCTTCGGGCTTCGTCCGGTTCCGGATGCGCGGCCCGGCGATCTTCCTGCCGGAGCAGGGCCTTTTGCAGCCAAAGTGCATGGCTGTCTACAAATCGGATGATCTCGGCCTGCGGACAGCGCGCAGGAGCGCGGACGATGATCTGCCCCTCTCTGGTCACTTCAAGAGCCAGCGTTTTTCGTCCGGAGCGAATAACGGTATATTCCTGCGTTGCAAATCCCTCCTGTCTGCACATAGATGAATTGAATGCCTCCAGCCGGGGATTCGGCTGGAGGCAGAAGCTTTTTACAGATTTTTTGCCTTTTCCAGGATAAACTCGCGCAGCCAGTCGCCGGTTTCCGGGTGACGCAGGGCGTAATCAATGGTGGCTTCGAGGAAGCCGCGGAGATTGCCGGTATCATAGCGCTTGGCATTGAAGTCCACAGCGACCATCTGTTCCTTTTGCAGCAGGGAACGCATACCGTCAGTTAGCTGGATCTCGCCGCCGGCACCGGGAGCGGTATTTTCCAGAATATCAAAAATGCTGCTGGTCAGCACATAGCGGCCCATAATAGCGTGGTTGGAGAGCTTCGTGGCCAGTGTGGGCTTTTCGTTCATATCGTGAATGCGGTAGATCCGGTCCTCCAGAGGAGAAATCTTCAAAGAGGAGTATTTGACAATATGTTCGTCATCGACCTCACGGGTGCCGATGGCGCTGCATTCATATTTTTCGGCGGCGCGGATAAGCTGAGTCAGCGCACTGTCGCCCTGCTCGGTATACATGATGTCATCACCCAGCAAAATGGCAAAGGGCTCATCGCCTACAAAGCGCTTGGCGCGCCAGATAGCGTGACCAAGTCCGCGCGTTTCCTTTTGGCGGACATAGAAAATATTGGCCAGATCAGCAGAGCGGCGGACCTCCTCCAGCTCTTTTTCCTTTCCGGCCCGGGCCAGACGCTCTTCCAGCTCGGGATAGTAGTCAAAATAATCATCCATGGCATTTTTTGCCCGGTTTGTGACGATGAGAATATCCTCAATGCCGCTGGCGACAGCTTCTTCTACGATATATTGAATGACCGGCTTGTCCACCAGAGGGAGCATCTCTTTGGGGACGGTTTTTGTGGCAGGGAGCATGCGCGTACCCAATCCGGCGGCCGGGATAACAGCTTTTCTGACCTTCATATGTGTTCTCCTTGATATGGTATTTAATTTGTATTATAAACTAAGACGACAAAGATTTCCATAAGTTCCGGCAAAAAAGCAAAAAAAGGCACTCCATACGCTCCGGGAAACGACAACCCCTCCGGCTCGCGGGCTCGCCACCTCCCCTTACACAGGGGAGGCATAGGACGTAGTTGCAGACAAAAAGGCTCCCCTTGGAATCAAGGGGAGCTGTCAGCGAAGCTGACTGAGGGGATTACATCCTCGCGAACAGCACTTTTCCGGGCTTCTGCGGGATTTTCTTTTTTTTGTATTAAAAATCTCCGGCAGAAGTAATCTGCCGGAGATCACAGGATCATTTACTTGTTCTGGTCAGCTCTGTACAGGAAGGTCACGATTTGAGCGCGGCTGCAGATGGACTGAGGCATCAGCAGATTATTGCTGCCATGCAGAAGTCCGGCGTTGACGGCCCAAGTCACAGCCTCGCCAGCGTAATCAGAGACCTGATCAAAGTCGGCAAATTCACGTGCGGCCATGCCGCTCTGTGTGGTGTCCCATCCCTCTGCTTTTGCAAAGCGATAGACAAATGTGACCATCTGCTCACGGGTGCAGACAAGCTCCGGGGCAAAAGTCGTTTCGGTCATGCCCTTGACGATCCCCTGCTCCGCAGCCCAGGAGACGGCCTTGGCGTAGTAGGCGTCCTCCGCCACATCAGTGAAGCTGGCGGTTGCTTTGGAGGCCGGAGAACCGGCAAGCTTCCAAAGGAAAGTGACTATTTGGCCGCGGGTGCAGGATGCGTCCGGGCTGAAGAGGTTTTTGCTGGTTCCCGCAGCAATGCCCTTGTCCACGGCCCAGGCCACAGCCTTGGCATAGTAGGCATTTTCGGGGACATCTCTGAACGTGGGCTTCTCAGTGACTGCAGAGACGGAAGAGCCGGAGGAACCGGAAGAGGACTTTGTATAGGAGAAGGTCTCCCTAGCATCGGCAGCGATCGTTTTGTCCTTGCCGTTGAAGCGGACAGTGACCTCTGCGCCTGTGCCGTTGACCACTGTTACAGACTTGGTAGCGGTAAAGCTCAGCTCATGTGAAGCACCCTTTTTCAGCGTGATCTCGGCACCGCTTTGTGCGGCGTCAGCCGCGACCTGAAGAGAGTCATAGCCGGTATCTCCCACAACGGCAGCTGCATCGTCAGAGAGTGAGAATACAAAGGGACTGAAGCCGTGGCGGGTGGTAAATGTAACTGTGCCGTCGGCATCAGCTATAGCAGTGTAATAATAGACGCCGGAGGAGGCGGTGTGCTTGATGTGTACGGTTTGTCCCTTGAAGGCTGCCGGAAGTGTGACGGAAACGGTCGTATCTGCGGTAACGGTCAGTGCTTTGCCATGCTCCAATGTTACGCTGTCCTCCGTGGTAGGTGCGTTTGCGTTTGTGGTGGCGATCAGATCGTATTTCGGAGAGATATCCATCTCGACCACAGGGGTCTCTTCACTTGTATCAATGTTTGTTACCGTTACGTCCAGATAAGGCTGCTGGATCACGGTAACGGTGATCTCGTCCGGGATCTTATTCTCTTCGTTCAGGGTCAGCTTGTCGGCATTCACCAGATCGGTGACGGCTTTTGCCTTGTCCTCCCCGGTAACGGGATCGCTCACAGGCAGAGCCTCTGTTGTTTTGGTGGAAGCCGCGGCGGCAGAAGCTGCGGTCTGATCCGCCTCATCCGTGATTTTACCGGTGTCCACAGCAGAGACCGTGCTGCCCTGCTTTACGGCTGTATCCACATCGTTGGTCGTCTCTTCGGGAACCGGGCCGATTTTATATGTATAGACAGGGTCGTCATTTTCCAGTGCCATCAGGCCGGATGCACAGTACTTGGAGACATCGGTGGTATACAGGCCGCCGGAGATAGAGAGCTTTTCTTCATCGCCCTCCGGTGTGACGATCACATTCGCGACATCAGCGTCAGTTTTGATTTTTACATCACCGGAAATGCTGACGGTGCAGTTGGCATAGTCATAATACCGGCTGTCGCCGTCTACATGGACGCCATAGCAGTTTGCGGCAACGATCTTGCTGTCACCGATCCAGCCGGAAGCCTGTCCGTTGGTCTGGATTGTGCCGCCGGTCATATCCAGCGTACCGCCGCGCATTTCAACGCCTACGCCGCCGTCGGCAACGATCGTGCCGCCGCTGATAGACAAGGTGCCCTGCTGGGGGTGATACACGCCGCAGGCGATATAGCCGGGCGTTTTAATGTGTCCAATCATTACGCCGTCGCTGATCTCAATGGTCGTACCGCCCAATCTGTTTCCGCTTCCGTTGCTGCCGTTTCCGGCAATGACCGCATTGTCCTCAGAGACCATAACGCCGCCGTTGATATAGGCTGCGGCACCCTTGCCCTGGGGAGAGACGGAAAACTCCGTGGCGTGGATATAACCGCCGTTGACGATGACGGTCGAATTGACCTCCTTTGCGCCGGTCACGTCGCCTACGCTGAATATGGTAGCTTCAATAGTGCCGCTTTCCAGAGTCAGCGTACCGCCGTTGATTGCCCGCACGTTGCCGCTGGCGATCAGCTTGCCGGACTTGTATGTCACGGTCTGGTAATCCTCGCTTACCCGAGGCGCTCCGCTGGCGGTGGAATCCATGATCACTGCATCACCGGAGAAGGACATACGGTCAGTCGTGACGGTGCAGCCGGCCAGATCCAGAGTGATATCCCCGGCAACAACGGGCAGACCCGTCTCGTTTGTGCTTCTCAGCAGCACGATCGTGTCGCCGTCC
>CAKTGW010000143.1 GCA_934561725.1 uncultured Oscillospiraceae bacterium | reverse complement strand
ATTCAAAGCTGTTGATGTGGTTTCGTTTTGCATGCAGTGCTTTGCCGGCAAGTGTGGCCAGCTTCTCTGCGGAATAGACATAGTCGTCAAAGCGGCGTTCGCGCATAATGGAAAAATCTCCGGGGAAAAGCTTGTTCAGCAGAGGAACATAGTCCTCTGTTATGCCCAGAAGGATCAGCGGCTTGGCCATCTCATCACAATAGTCCTTCAGCTCCTGTATTACCGGGGCCAGATTGCCGGTGCCAAACGGGAAGAGAAAGACCGGGGCACCGCTTTCACGCAGCATCAGTACGACCCGGTCCCCGACTCTGGCTACATAGCGGGTCTCACCGGCACTCCACAGATACATGGAACCAAAAGAGGTATCCGCACTGCGGGAGTGCTCGTAATTCATCAATGGACGTATCCAGTCCTTGTCTTGCAGTGCAATGGGTCTGAATTCCAGCATAAAGTAGTCAAATCTCCTGTGTTTTATATGTTTTTGGGCAAAATTCGTGTATTGCCCGTTGTAAAGACTTTAAATCAACGAAGGTCTCGGGACGGCGAGTGGGATCGCGCAGCAGGGCAGAGGGATGATAGATCGCCATATAACGAACGCCGTCACGCTCAAACCATTGCCCATGTTCACGGGTAATGCGGAAATTGGGCTTAATGAATGCCATAGCGGCAATGCGGCCGACGCAGACGATGATCTTGGGGCGAAGCAATTCAATTTGCGCCTGAAGCCACCCGGAACAGGCATCCTGCTCAGTCTGGAGCGGATCCCGGTTTCGGGGCGGCCGGCATTTGACCATATTTGCAATATAGACCATACTGCGGTCCAAATCAATGCAGGCCAGCATATCGTCCAGAAGAAGACCGGCAGGCCCCACAAAGGGCTCACCGCGCAGATCCTCCTGTTCGCCGGGGCCTTCGCCAATGAGCATGACCTCGGCACTCTGCGAACCGACGCCGAACACAACATTGTGCCGGGTCTCGCAGAGCCCGCAGCGGCGGCAGCTCTTACAGTCTTGTTCCAGTGTGCTCCAGTCTGTCATAGCGGTCCCTCCACAAATATGCTTTGATGCCATCAGCAGCCCAGGCCGGATCTGCCTGATAAAGCCGCAATCTATATATTAACACATATTTTGCAGTTTAGGCAATACTTCGTGCATTTTCCTATTGATTTTGCCGGATAGTCGGGGTATACTGTGAAAAAACGAAAGGCGGAACAGTATGATTCTGGCACTTGACGTTGGAAATACAAATATTGTAGTGGGTATAGGCGATACTTCTGAGAGCATGTTTAAGGGACGGCTGACCACGGTAAAAAGCGGAACGGCTACCGAATATGCAATTCGGCTGAAGTCTATGCTGGGGCTTTATGGCGTTTCATGTAAAGAGATCGAGGGTTCAATTATTTCATCTGTTGTGCCGGAACTGACCTATGCACTGGTCAATGCACTTGAGCTGCTTACCGGAAAGACACCTCTGGTAGTCAAGCACTCGCTGGATACGGGAATGACTATAGCCATTGATGATCCCAAATCCATGGGTGCAGACCGTATTGTCGGCAGCGTTGCAGCCATGAATGAATACCCGCTGCCTCTTGCTGTTTTTGATTTGGGAACAGCCAACACCATGGATGTGGTCGACCGTAACCGTGTTCATCAGGGCGGTGTGATCTGGGCTGGTATTAAAACCTCTTTGAATGCGCTGGCGGCCAATGCCTCGCAGTTGTCGCATATAGAGATCGAAGCTCCGGCGGACGTTATCGGTAAAAATACTGTGGATTGTATGCGCAGCGGTATGGTTTTTGGAAACGCCGCAATGATCGACGGACTGATCGACCGGGTCGAGGAAGAGCTCGGAGAAAAGCTTACGGTCGTTGCTACGGGCGGCCTGGCGCGTACGGTAATTTCGCACTGCAAACACCATGTCATTTATGATGAGGATCTTCTGATCAAGGGATTGATCATCATCTATTACCGCAACATAAACAAATAGTTGTAAGCAAATTCAAAAGGCCCGCACCGTACCGGTGCGGGCCTTTTGAATTTCAGATGCCCTTTTTGTACAGCATAAAGGAGTAAACTGTGGGGACAAACAGCAGGATCATGATTCCGATAAACAGCAGTATATTGGTGTGGATCCAACGGGTGCAGAAGCCGTTCACTATAAATAGAAAACCGGCGAGGACCCAGAGCCTTCCGGCCAGGCGATGCGTTCGATTCCAATTTTCTTCACTGTTTAATGTCCAGGGAAGGCGGATGCCTACGGTATAGCTCTGCCGGCTTTTGGGCAGGTAATTTCCGGTCGTGATGAAGAGAATACCTACGATCAGGCAGATGATCGATGAAACCGGTAGCTGATAGCCCATAGCGGAAAAAATTGTGATAGGGACAAGAATAAAGCTCAGTACAGGAAAAACCCAGCAGGAAATGGTTTTAAGGATAGGCGGTGTATTTCGTTTGCGTGGATCCTGCTCCAGCATAAACTGCACCAGCAGGCTCAGGGCGGCCATAAGAATTGGGATCCCGAATACAGCCAGGGGACGGCTGGAGTAGCCGTCGATCTCGCCGGAAAGCCCCCAGTGTGTAGGCAACTGTTCGGGCAGCCGGTGATACAGAGACAGCCCCAGGAGAACAGGAAGCAGTGAGATGATCGTAGTCAGTATGGCTGTTTTAGTTGTTCTTTTCATCGTTATTGACCTCCCTGAATTGCGCAAACCAAAGCATCAGTTCTTCAAAAACAGACGCGTTCAGATCATAGAATATGTAATTTTTATATTTGCTTTCGCTGATCAATCCGGCCTTTTTTAACAGAGACAGGTGGTAGGAGATTGTCGCGTTGCTGGCGTCAAAATTTGCGGCGATCTCGCCGGCAGACATTCTCCCATGGCGGAGCATGACAAGAATATCCCGGCGGATAGGATCAGACAAAGCCTTAAAAGTTTCCGGAAAAGCCACAGCAGTATCACCTTTAGAATTTAGAAATATTTCTAAATAGAAGTATAGCACTCAATATGCGTACTGTCAACAAGCGTTTAGAAAATTATCAAAATAGGTATCCGAACAAAAGCCGCATACTGCAAACGCAGCGTGCGGCTTTTGTTCGGATTATAGAAGCTATACTTATTAGCCGTTGACCTCACCGATGGTATATTCATAGCCGATGCTCAGATTGGCTCCGGTAAAGGTCCCGTCAATTTTGGAGAGTGTACGTGTGTAATCCTCGCTGCCCTCCTCGTAGGGGACAGGCTGGTAGTTGTTGATGTTCTTTTCACCGCTGCTGGAGCAGGGAATTACCTCGCGTTCCGTGATGGAGATAGAGCCGTCCAGATCCCGCTTGACGGTGAGCTTTACAATAATCGTGTCTTTATCCCGGGGATTTGTATTTCCGCCGAAGGACCAGTTGCCCATGCTGTAATAAATATAGCCGTCCTTGTATTCCTCCGATTTTTGCAGAGTGTGGGGATGACTGCCGTAGACAACGTTTGCACCGGCATCGATGGCGGCATGTCCCTGTGAGACCTGCATATCGTTTACAGTATAGGCACCTTCATCGCCCCAATGAAGAGCCGCAATGATAAATTCAGCACCGTTTTCCTTCAGAGCGGCGATCCCGGCCTTGATCTGGTCTATTGTACCGAAACTGACGGCATAAACACCGATTTTAAGGCCGCTTTCCGTGGTATAAATCGTCCACTCATCCCGGCCGGCGTAGGCAACACCGACGGCGTCCAGGGCGGCTTTTGTATCGGCATAGCCCTGTTCTCCGTAATCAAGAACATGATTGTTGCCCAGTGTGACAAATTCCACGCTGCCGTTTTTCATGGTGTTTGCACGCTCCGGAGAGCATTTGAACAGAAATGTTTTGTTTGCAGCGGCGTTGGATTCGGTCAAGGCGCATTCCAGATTGGCGATAGTGAAGTCATCGTCCTTGAAATAGTCCAGTGTCTTGGCAAAAACATATTGGTCATCATCGCCTACCACGGATTCAAAGGAGAGCGCCGAACCGCGCTCATACTGCGTGCTTGCCAATGTGCAGTCCCCGATCATTGTGATAGTAAAATACTCCGGTTCAGGTGTAGGAGTAGGCGTCGGTGTGGGTGTAGGAGTAGGAGACGGTGAAACGGGAAGAGAAGGTGCAGGCGTTTCAGCCAGCTCCGGATTGGCCGCATCGTTGGAGTAGATACTCAGAATGCAAAATGCGGCTACGAGCAGCAGGAGAAGGACCCTGAGCAAAATACTCAGGATCCCATGAGGAGTCTTACCCTTCATTCAATACCCCTCCAATCAGTTCTCGGCATTCTGACTGAGGTAGGCGTTGATGAAGCCATCAATATCGCCGTCCATTACCGCGTTGATATTGCCGCTTTCATAGCCTGTACGGTGATCCTTGGCCAG
>CAKTGW010000142.1 GCA_934561725.1 uncultured Oscillospiraceae bacterium | reverse complement strand
GCCGCAGGCGGGATACCTGCGCGCCCGGCAGTTCGGCCCGGATTTATTCCACCGCGTCCCCGGCCGGAGCAGCCGGCGGCCACACCGGCAGCGCAGCAGTCACAGCAGCCGGTACAGACGGCGGAGCCTGTTTCGGAGAAGAGTGAATCCAAACCGGCAGAGGAACGGTCCGCAGCGGAGGCTGAGCAGCCGCAGAAGGAGCCGCTGCCCGAGGCGGCGCCGGATCCGGAGCTCTGGCCCAAGATCCTGCTGGAGCTGAAAAAGGTCCTGCAGATCGGACCCTATAATATTATCAGCGACCCCTTTCATGCAGAGGGAGCAGCTGCCGGTGATATTCTGAATGTTTATGTGAAAAACGGCTTTGCTATGAGCATGCTCAATACGCCTTCCGTTCAGGATCGGCTGAAGGCTGTTGCGGCTAAGGTAGCCGGACGCACGATGGCTGTACACCTTCAGGAGGGGGCACCTCCGGTACAGGAGGCAAAGGCAGAGCCGGATAAGATCGATAAGCTGATGCAGTTCAGCAATGTGAAATTTGAATAGGAGGTCATTTGCAATGGCAAAAGGTGGTTTCCGCGGCGGAATGATGGGCGGAATGAATGCAAATATGATGAAGCAGGCACAGAACATGCAGCAGGATCTGCTGCGTATGCAGCAGGAGATGGAAGCGAAAACATACACGGCAACTTCCGGCGGCGGAATGGTCACGGCGGAAGTAACGGGCAAGCATGAGCTGAAAACACTGACGATCGAGCCGGATGCCGTGGATCCTGAAGATGTGGAAATGCTCCAGGATATGGTCATTGCAGCGGTAAATGAGGCCATGCGCAAGGCAGACACCTCCATGAGCGAGGGGATGTCCAAGCTGACCGGCGGTCTGAATCTGGGGTTTTGAGCTATGAAGATTACAGTGATTGGCTGCGGCCGCTGGGGCAGCTTTATTGCATGGTATCTGGATCACATCGGACATCAGGTATCGCTCTATGGGCGGGAAGGCAGCGCCAATATGCAGCGCTTTCAGGCTGAACGGCGCAATGATTATCTTGAGATCCCCGAATCTCTGAAGCTGACGACGGATATTCGCTCTGTATTGGACAGCGAGACGATCGTGATCTCGATCGGCTCACAGAATCTGGAGGGACTGGTCGAGCAGCTGAACGCTCTGGGCGTGAAAAACAAAAATTTTGTCCTCTGCATGAAGGGCATAGAGATCGGTACGGGCCGCCGCCTGTCCGAGATCGCCTCTCAGGGACTGGATGCCTCCAATAAGATCGCAGTCTGGATCGGACCCGGACATGTACAGGAGTTCTACAAAGGCGTGCCCAACTGCATGGTCATCGATTCATTGGATGAAGAACTGAAATCCTATCTGGTCGCACAGTTTTCCAGTGAGCTGATCCGTTTTTATTACGGAGCCGATCTGATCGGCAATGAGGTGGGTGCAGCTGCCAAAAATGTGATCGGTATTGCCGCGGGAATTCTGGACGGTTTGGGACTGAGCACACTGAAGGGGGCACTGATGTCCCGCGGTACGCGTGAAATTGCGCGGCTGATCAAGGCAATGGGCGGCAATGAGCTCTCGGCCTACGGTCTTTGCCATCTGGGCGACTATGAGGCCACGGTGTTTTCGCAGTTTTCACATAACCGCCGCTATGGAGAAATGCTGGTGCGCGGTGAAAAATACGGTAAGCTGGCTGAGGGCTGCTTCACAGTGCAGGCGCTCATGTATCTCTCTGAAAAGTACGGTGTTGAGCTGCCGATCTGCTCGGCGGTCAATGATGTTTTGTATAACGGAGCGGAGCCCAAGCAGGCTCTGATGTCTCTGTTTACCAGAAGTCTCAAGCAGGAATTTTAAATTTAGGAAGCGTCGTCTGTGAGGACGGCGCTTCTGCCGCTTTGGCGGCGGATATACGGGACAACTTCTGCTTTTTTAAAATATCGCATATACATGGTAGCGGTAAAAAAAGGTGGGAGTGGTGTTTTTGAAAACGAGCATTGAAGAGCGGGCCTGCGAGCTTGCAGAGTATATTATAAAAAACAATGCAACTGTGCGCACGGCAGCAAAAGAGTTTGGAATAAGCAAAAGCACCGTACATAAAGATATTGCTGATCGCCTTAGGAGCGTGGACAGAGGACTGTATGTCCGGGTAAAGCAGGTACTGGATCAGAACAAGGCTGAGCGCCATATACGCGGCGGCCTGGCTACAAGAAGAAAATATAAGGGAGACTGATGGCGCGCGGGGCAGAATACTGCCCCGCTGTTGTGACTTGCCGGAGACCTTGCCGGGCGGCGTGGCAGCCTTATATAAATTTTAAAGTTATTTTGTGAAAAATTACACTTTATTCCTGGGCGCCCTTCTGATATAATTAACTAAAAATAGATTGTGCATGACTATACTGGGGTGTTGCCTGTGAATATGGAATACACGGTTAAGACTATTTGGGGTGATTATGCCATCCTGGTCGATACTGACGGCGAAGAAAGCAAGCTGGCTTTGGCTCTGCTGCCGCCGGAGGTATGCGAAGGAGACCATATCATCTGCGAAGGTTTTGAGTATTCGATCGTTTGAAAATACTCTTGCATTGCATCATATAAAGAAGGAGAAATTACACAATGAACCATGTGGAGATCCCCGCGGGATACCGCACGAATATGAGCCGTTACGAGACTCAGAAATATATTGGCCTGCTCAAGCGCCTCTTTGAGGATACGCTGTCCGGTGCTTTGAATCTGCGCCGGGTATCATCCCCGCTGTTTGTCGATGCGGCAAACGGTTTGAATGATGATCTGAACGGCGTGGAGCGGCCGGTCAGCTTCGATGTGCCGGCAATCGGCAGGGAGGCACAGGTGGTTCAGTCTCTGGCCAAATGGAAGCGCTATGCCCTCATGCGCTACGGCTTTCCTATGGGACAGGGCCTTTATACGGATATGAACGCCATCCGCCGGGATGAGGAGCTGGATAACCTGCACTCCATCTATGTGGATCAGTGGGACTGGGAAAAGGTCATCCGTGTGGAGGACCGCACAGTGAAGTATCTCTGCGAGACGGTCAACGATATTGTGGGCGCTGTCTGCGATGTGGAGCGTACGCTGCACCAGATCGTGCCGGCACTGGAAAATCTGCCCATGCTCAAGCGCGAGGTGAGCTTTATTACCGCTCAGGAGCTGGAGGACATGTATCCGGAACTGACACCTGCCCAGCGTGAGTATGAATATGTCAAGGAACATAAAACCGTATTTATCATTGGTATCGGCGGCGTTCTCAAATCCGGCATAAAGCACGACGGACGCGCACCGGACTATGATGACTGGGATTTGAACGGAGACCTGCTGTTCTGGAACAGTGTGCTGGAGAAGCCGTTTGAGCTTTCAAGCATGGGAATTCGTGTCAGTCCCGAATCTCTGCTGCGTCAGCTTGAACTGGCCGGCTGCATGGAGAGAAAGAATCTGATGTTCCATCAGCTGCTGCTGAACGGCAAGCTGCCCTACAGCATCGGCGGCGGCATTGGTCAGTCCAGACTGTGCATGCTGCTCCTGGGCAAGGCCCATATTGGTGAGGTACAGGCTTCCGTATGGGATGACGAGACGGTACAGTCCTGCAAGGCTGCAGGCATCCGCCTCCTGTAAAATTTATCGATTATATCTGAATCAAAGACCGGAGCTTGAAAACACAGCTCCGGTCTTTTCTTTTTATCCTTACCCCCGGTAGGCAAAGGCAGATACGCTTGTTCTATGACAGAAGAAAAGTGCCATGACTTATACAAGTCATGGCACTTTTCGTATTCAGCCTTGGGGCATTACTTTTTTTCGGAAGCGGAATCCTTGGCCTCGGGGGATGAGAACTTGGTCTTTTGCTTGCTTTTACCTTCAGCAATAAACTCTTCGTGGGTATCCAACAGAGCCTGCGTAGCCAGATCCAGATCCTTGACCTCCTCGATACGATCCACCAGACCGCTCTCCATGAGGTGAGCGTAATCCTCGCCGGCATTGCGGTAAACCAGCTTGAGAAGTATGGGGGTGACGATCGTGGTTGCTACGACCATGATGACTACAGGGCCGAAGAACTGTTCCTGCATCAGGCCGGCCGAGATGCCCTTATTGGCGACGATCAGGGCAACCTCACCACGGGAGATCATGCCTACGCCGATACGGAGGCTTTCCTGATTGGTATAACCGCAGATCTTGGCGCCCAAACCGCAGCCGATGACCTTGGAGAGGATCGCCCAGAGGATCAGAAGCACGGAGAAGAGAAGAATGCTGCTGGTCATCTGCGGAAGCACGACCTTGGCACCGATGCTGGCAAAGAAGCAGGGGGAGAGAAGCATATCGGAAAGGCTCTCGCATTTTGCGGTGATGTAAGTAACACGGCTGGTGTTGGAGATAATGATACCGGCCACGTAGGCGCCGGTGATATCAGCCACA
>CAKTGW010000141.1 GCA_934561725.1 uncultured Oscillospiraceae bacterium | reverse complement strand
CGGACTCAATTTGTTCGCTACCGGTGTTGTGGGCCAGTATGTGGGCAAGACATATATTGAGAGCAAGCATCGGCCCCGGTACTTTATTGAACAGATCGTGGAGTGATAGGAGCGGACAGTATGGCTTCCAATGCTGAGCTTGTACAGTTTATAGCGGAACAGCTGGCCGGAGCGGGGGAGATCCGGACGCGCCGGATGTTTGGCGAATACGGTCTTTATCTGGATGGGAAATATTTTGCCGCCGTCTGTGATGACCGGCTGCTGGTCAAGAATACGGCGGTTGGCCGGGCTTTGTTCAGGCAGCCGGTGCTGGCAGAGCCCTATCCCGGCGGAAGTGAAATGCTGCTGGTGGAGGAACTGGAGGATCGGGAATTCCTGACTGCCCTGGCCAGAGCAACCTGCGATGCACTCCCGGCACCCCGGGCGAAGAGGAAAAAAGCGGCGGAATAAAAAATCGCCGGAGCTTTATGCGCGCATAAAGGAGGCTGTGCTCAGGTGAAATATATGGGGATCCCGGCGGCCATGTGGATGCTGTTTGAGAGATCATTCCGGAAACAGTTGAGTCTGGTAATGGCACTGAGTTCGGCAGAAGCGGAAACGACCACACGGGCGGCAAAAAAGCGCTATAGACAGATCATATCCGAATTGCCTGCATTTGAAAAACAGGATCAGTTTTGCATCAATATTGTCAGCTGCGCCATGCTGGCGGCCTTTGTTCTGAGTATGCCCCGGCGGCCAAATGTGGAGGAGCTGACCGACTATTATGCACGGGCAATGATGACGCCGGCAATGAAATGGTTCTGCCGTCGGAGCGGCAGACGCAAGTTTACGCCGGAGGATATGAAGGCTCTGCGGGCGACGGAAAAGCTGCGGGCCGGAGACAGGAACCCATATTCCTGGAATATGGAGCTGTATCCATATTCGGACGGCAGCGGCTATGAGGCACGGTTTACTCAGTGCGGGATCTGTACTCTGATGAAAAAGCTGGGGCTGTATGATCTGACACCGGCACTGTGTCATCTGGATTACACGATGAGCGAGGCCGGCGGTGCCAGCCGGTTTATACGCAGACAGACGATCGCTTCCGGTGGGGCGTGGTGCGACTGCGGCTATAAAAAGAGAGATTGACGCCGGAGCTTTCGGCGGCAATAAAAAGTCAGGCGCGGCGGAGTAAAATGCTGCGTCTGATTTTTTTGAAAATTTTCGTACAAAGCTGAAAGAAATCGCATTTCTCGCGCATATATGGAGTGTAAGGCCTTTAAGGAGAGAAACATATGTTTTCAAACGAAGCATTTGCCCGGATCGCGCGGGAATATATGGACACCGTATATCGCGTGGCCTATGGCTGGCTGAAGAGTCCGGATGACGCGAACGATGTAACGCAGGACGTTTTGCTGGAGCTATATAAAACAGATAGGGTGTTTGAATCAGACGCACACATTAAAAACTGGCTGCTCCGCGTGACGGTCAATCGCTGCAAGATGTTTTTCCGCTCACCTTGGCGCAGGACGGAAAACATTGACGATTACGCCGAAACGCTTGCTTTTGAGCAGAAAAGCGATAAGGGACTGTTCAAGGCCGTCATGGAGCTGGACAAAAAGTATCGCGTACCGCTCCTGCTGTTTTATTATGAGGGGTACTCAACGGCAGAGGTGGCCTCCATACTTGGCATACCGGAAAAAACAGTCAGTACCAGACTGTTCCGTGCAAGGGCAAAGCTGAAAACGGTTTTAGAGGAGGAGTAAAGCTATGACAGAGAAGGAACGATTCCGGAAGGCATTCTCGCCGCTGCACGCCTCCCCGGATACGCTGACGGAGGTAATTAAAATGGCGGAACAGAAAAACAGCAAGAGAACTCTTCGCAGAACAATGACGCTTGCCCTTGCGGCAGCATTGATCCTGGCACTGGGCTGCGCGGCCTACACTGCGGATCTTGGCGGCATCCAGCGCAGAGTGCAGCTGTGGATCCACGGTGATCAGACAGATGCAGTGCTGACAGTCACATCACCCGGTGAGTATACACTCAACTATACGAACGAGAACGGCGTTGAGCATGAGGTCCGCGGTGGCGGCGTCGCCTTTGAGGATGATGGAACGGAGCGCCCGCTGACCGAGGAAGAGCTGATCGAGAGCCTCAATGAGCCGGAGCTCGAGTACAGGGATGACGGCACGGTCTTTGTTTACTATTACGGACAGGCGCTGGATATTACGGATAAATTTGACGAAGACGGCGTCTGCTATGTGCAGCTCAACGGAGGAGACAGCACGCTGTATATGACCATTAAGTATCATAATGGACATGCCACAAGTACCGAGAAATATGTTGCTCCCGAGGAGTTTAACTGGGCAGGGACAACAGAGCCCTATCACGCATCCTACTGCATGGAGCATAACACATTCGATAGGTGCGGATATTGAATAGATCCCGGAAATCCCTTGTATTTCAAAGGGTTTCCGGGATTCGCCTGTTATGTGTTATCAAGTTGGTATTGCTTGCCCTTTTCTATGCTCATTATGCTGCGGATTATGAGATCAGCTATACCGAGCACGGCATAAGGAAAGAAATGATGTAATTGGAGCACAATGGATCTGAATTTTTCACGAAAACATATTGGCTGATATGGGGAACAACTCGACAAGATAAACGGACCTGCCGGCGTTAACAGAGCTTGTTTCGCTTTTGGGCGGACAAGACGAAAGAATGTGATTTTCTGAAAACTTGCTTTTTTAAGTGGGATATGTTAATAATTAAATTACGAAGGGTACCGAGGATGCAGTAATTTGAGATAACATCAGGAATTTTAAAATACAAAGGGGGAAGTTAAATGAAAAAGAGGATGTTATCATTTTTTCTGGCGGCATGTATGATGCTTTCATTATCTGTCGGAGCTTATGCCGCGGAACCGACGATGAATCCCAGAGGCTATAACATGACGGTGAATGTGGGCAGTGGATCGACGCTTCGCTTCTGCTCGACCGTGTCAACCGCCGATGCATACGAACTGGGATCAATACCAAACGGGACATCGGTATATGTTTACGGCGTAACTATATCCCAGTATGAAAACCGCACATGGGCGAAGATAAGATACAACAGTCAGGACGGATGGGTCAATTACGCATGGCTTTATGATGCTGGAAACCCTAAAGTCACGATCTCATATAATGCTAACGGCGGATACGGTGCGCCTGCTGACCAGACAGCCGCGATAGCATATGGTGTTGTTTCCTATACACTTTCATCAAGTGTGCCGACAAGAAGCGGGTACACCTTTAAAGGCTGGCGCCTGGAAAACGATACCCATTACGATATAGACAGTTCGGGACAGTATATCCAGATCGCAATCGATTCACCCTGCACCTTGACGTATTACGCACAATGGGAGGCGGCCTCTTCTGTTATAGAGGTCAAACCGGTCACACCGGTGCAGAGCTATTATGCGGAAATAGAGTATTACGACCTCAACGGCGGCAGAGGGCTTCCCTCTTCACAGTCCGTAGAGATCGAGGATGGCTACGCCAATTTCCGTATTTCATCTTCAAAGCCGGTCTGCAGCGGATATGAGTTTACCGGCTGGTATTGTGATTATGACGGTCAGACGTATTCGGCTGGCGAATATGCCGCCATTTATACTGACAACAGTTCGGCGACCATTGAATTTTACGCCCAATGGAAAAGTTCTTCCTCTGCGGGCCTGCATAACTTCAAGGAGACCAGAACCTATAGAAATAATTTCAAGGATGTCTCGACGTCAGCGTGGTATTATGAAAATGTCAGAAAGGCTTACAATTATAGCCTCATACAGGGAGTCAGTTCCGACAACTTTGGTGTCGCAGGAAATATCACAATAGCTGAAGCTATAACTGTGGCATGCCGTTTGCACAGCATTTATTATACCGGGACCGAGAGCTTTACTCAGACCGGTACGGTGTGGTATCAGGTGTATTTGGATTACGCCAAAAGAAACGGTATCCTTACACGCAGCTACAGCAATTATACAAGGGCTGCAACAAGAGCTGAGTTTGCCGAAATACTGTCAGCTGCGTTCCCAGATGAAGCGCTGCAGGCTATCAATACAGTTGCAGCTAACGCTATCCCGGATGTTCCCTCCAACGCCAGCGCCGCCTCGGCGATCTATCGCCTGTATCGTGCCGGCATTCTGACTGGCTCGGACGCATCCGGCACCTTTCACCCCGATTCTACGATTCTGCGTGTGGAGGCAGCCGCTATCGTTACGCGAATGGCTGTTCCAAGCCTGCGTCAGACTGTCAGCCTGTCAGCCAAGGGGGTATTGCTTGGCGATCTGACCCCTGTGTCGGCAAACAAGATCAAGTTCGAGAGCTCGGCCAACTGTATGCAGGATAACTATGGAAATATTTATGATAACTATTACAGACTGGACAGCGACAGCGGTTTCTTCGTTCATGATACCAATGAAGCCATCTATAA
>CAKTGW010000140.1 GCA_934561725.1 uncultured Oscillospiraceae bacterium | reverse complement strand
ATAATTATGTGGGGACCGAGCATCTGCTGATGGGTATCCTGCGTGAGCCGGACAGCAGTGCAGCCCGGCTGATCACCTCTGTGGGCATTGATCTGAACCGTCTGTATACGGATCTGATGAACGTATTCGGCAATCCTGAGAGCCGTGCCCGTGCCTCTCAGGGCGCCGGACAGCAGCGGCAGCGCCGCAGCTCCGGCAGCACAAAGACCCTGGATCAGTACAGCCGTGATTTGACGGCAATGGCAGAGAAGGGCGCACTGGATCCGGTCATCGGCCGTGACAAGGAGATCGCCCGTGTGATTCAGATCCTGTCCCGCCGCAGTAAGAACAACCCGGTGCTGATCGGTGAGCCCGGTGTGGGCAAAACCGCTGTAGCTGAGGGGCTCGCCCAGAAGGTAGCCTCCGGCGATGTACCCGAGGATCTGCGCGGCAAGCGGATCGTCTCTCTGGACCTGACCGGCATGCTGGCCGGAACCAAGTACAGAGGCGACTTTGAAGAGCGCATAAAGAGCGTTCTGGAGGAGGTACAGAAAGCCGGCGATGTGATCCTGTTCATTGATGAGCTGCATACCATCATCGGCGCAGGCGGCGCAGAGGGCGCGATCGATGCGGCCAATATTCTGAAGCCTGCACTGAGCCGGGGTGAGATCCAGGTGATCGGTGCCACGACTCTGAATGAGTACCGCAAGTACATCGAGAAGGATGCCGCACTGGAGCGCCGTTTCCAGCCCGTCACCGTCAATGAGCCTACCATAGAGCAGAGCATCGCGATCATCCGCGGCCTGCGGGATAAATATGAGGCGCACCATAAGCTGAAGATCTCTGATGAGGCCATTGAGGCTGCAGTTAAGATGTCTTCCCGCTACATCAATGACCGGTTCCTGCCCGATAAGGCCATTGACCTGGTGGATGAGGCTGCATCCCGTGTGCGTATGAAGAGCCACACAGCGCCTGATGAGCTCCAGACCATTGAGAAACGGGTGGAGGCGATCGTCTCTGAGAAGGAGGCCGCCATTGCGGCTCAGGACTTCGAGCAGGCAGCGCTTCTGCGTGACCGCGAGAAGGAGCAGCGCGCTGAGCTGGAGAAAGCCCGCAGCGAGTGGGAGTCCAAGCGCGGCGGCGCCCGGGGATGCGTTACAGCTGAGGATATCGCAGAGGTCGTGTCCGGCTGGACAGGCGTTCCCGTTACCAGCCTGACGGAGGATGAGAGCAGCCGTCTGATGAAGATGGAAGAAATTCTGCACAAGCGCGTGATCGGTCAGGACGAGGCTGTTTCCGCTGTGTCCAGAGCCATCCGCCGCGGCCGTGTGGGTCTGAAGGATCCTAAGCGTCCTATAGGCTCGTTCCTGTTCCTTGGTCCTACCGGTGTTGGCAAGACCGAACTGTGCAAGGCTCTGGCCGAGGCAGTATTCGGGGATGAAAACGCCATGATCCGTATCGATATGTCCGAGTTTATGGAGAAGCATACAGTTTCCAAGCTCATTGGTTCGCCTCCGGGATATGTGGGCTATGATGAGGGCGGCCAGCTCACCGAAAAGGTGCGCCGTAAGCCCTACAGCGTGATCCTTTTCGATGAGATCGAAAAGGCCCACGAGGATGTGTTCAACATCATGCTCCAGATTATGGAGGATGGCCTGCTTACCGATTCTCAGGGCCGCCATGTGAACTTCAAGAACACCATTATCGTTATGACCAGTAACGTTGGTGCAAAGAATATCACAGAGAGTAAGCGTCAGTTGGGCTTCAGCCATGAGTCCGGTGAGGACGGAAAGGTGCGTGACGCCGCGGAAATCCGCGAGCTGGTCATGGGCGATCTGCGCCGGACCTTCAAGCCTGAGTTCCTGAACCGTATTGATGATATCATCGTATTCCATCAGCTTACAAAGGAGAACATCCGTGCCATTGCGCAGAGCATGCTCTCTACTGTGTGCAAGCGGATTGCAGATCTGGGTATTACCCTTACGGTCACGGACGAGGCGCTGGATAAGCTGGCTGACCAGGGCTTCGATCCCATTTATGGCGCACGGCCTCTGCGCCGGGCTATCCAGACGGCCATTGAGGATACAACGGCCGAGGAACTGCTCACGGGTACGCTCAAGAGCGGTGACCGGGCCGAGGCAAGAGTGGCCGACGGCAAGATCGTCATTGTAAAGACTGAAGCCGAGACCGAAAAGACCGCCGAAAAAGCCGAATAAACGGGAATTCCCCGGGTGTGATAAGTCACATCCGGGGAATTTTTTTGTATTCATTGTATTCAGATGAAGAGCATGATCACCGTGATGATCAGTGTGCTGATGATGCTGGTAACAGAGATGACGGTGTTGGCCAGCCCGTAGTTCCCGTTCAGGCGGTCGGTGTAGATTGCGCCGAACAGAGTGGATGATGAGAAGCTGACAAACAGCAGCGCCGTGCGCATGGTCTGGTCAAAGGGCAGAAAAAACCAGCAGATCACGGCCAGGGGAATGGCCATGGCATAGCGAATACCTACGGCCTTGAGCAGCAGATACAGCTCGCTGCGGGAAATATGCAGATTCATGCCGATACCCACAGAGAGCATGGCCAGAACAGTATTTGCCGGTGCGATGAGCCGGGCAGGCGTCAGGATCAGCTCCGGCAGACGGATATGAAGAATACACAAAAGCGTGGCCGCAAAATAGCAAAGGAAGGGAAATGAGTGGGCCAGCTGGCTGAGTACATAGCGGGGCGTAATGCGGGCGTGCTCACTGAGAACGGCAGAGGCAACGATGTAGCAGAGCACAGAGGTGGTGGCACAGTTGCCTATATCAAACAGCGAGACGGTTACAACGCCGGCAGCCGGCAGCAGATTCTGGGCAAAGACCATGGCAAAGGCACCGACATTATAAGCCGAGGAGTTCAAGACCAGGAAGGCTTTGTCCTCACGGCTGGCTTTTCGTTCCAGCGTAACCGCGACAAGGCAGGTGAGAAAGAAGAAGGTGACGGCCAGCACAGGCAGGATCGTCATGGATGGATCGATCTCAAAGCCGTCGAAATTCAGGAGGATCGCTGCGGGAAAGGTAACGTGGATCTGAAGATTGCTGATGGTGCGGAAATCCTCGCGGCGCACAAGTCCGCACTGACGGAGAATGCTGCCGATAAGGATGATGAGAAACATGCTGAGGATCTTGCTCAGAGAAGCATTCATGCCCGGAACCTCCCTTTAGCGGGAGAGAGAAGCAGAATCAGGACGGCACCCAGCAGAAAACCGAAGAGCAGACCCAGGGCACTGCGGCTGAGGGCTACCCATAGCGGGGAGCGGGAGTGACAGAAGGTGTTGACTACAGAAGCCAATCCGGCAGCAGACAGGACTGTGCAGGGCATGGCAAAACGGCGGCTGTCCCTGGACATGAGAACGACTGCAAGCCCGAGCGCAGGCCAGGCGGCAAGAAATTCCTTTGTGCGCGGGCGGACGATCAGCGTGTTTTCCAGGAAATTACGGAAGCGCTGTTCCGGAACGCCCACAGAGAGGATGCCGTCACCGGTGCGGGCAATATACAGCGCAGCCAGAGCAATCAGCAGGACGAGGGCTGCCGCCGCCAGGCGGCTGTCCAGATACTCGTTGCTGAGCGTACGCAGTGTACAGCCTTTGTAGAAGGTTTTCAGACAGATCAGCACGGCGTAGACCAGCGGCAAAAGCTGGCTCAGCTTTACACCGCGGAAGTTTTTTACGGCCAGCAAATAGGCTCTGTCAGACTGCAGGGCAGCGACCAGATTTCCGCCGAAAAGCGCCAGTGCAAAGCCGCTGCACAAAATAAGCAGATAGCATCCCAATGCCTGCATACGGCTCTGGGGATGCAGATGAAGCAGGAGTACAGCCATGAGATGGATCCCCAGACAGGGAAAGACAATGGCGGTGCCCAGCGGCATGATCCAAGGCATGCGCAGGTAGATGAGACAGCCGGCAGCGGCACAGAGAAGAGCAAGCAGATTTCTGCGCCGGGACGTCATAGGCAAAAGCGTATCCAGCAGCAAGGCACCCGCTCCCGCGAGTCCCCCAATGCAGAAAAGACACAGCAGGGGATTGGGCGTATAAGGAGGGAGTGTGGAAAATGCACCCAGTTGCAGGCTGTGGGGCTGAATACGTGCGGCAATGCCCTGGATAACAGAGACATAGTCCGCGGGATCAGAAATGAGCGCGCCGTTATCGGCCCGGACAAAGGGTGTGAGCCAAACGACCCGGATATTCCGGTCGGTGATCGAGCGGTAGATGAGGTTTTCGATTTCCTGTGGGCCGTCATAGCCCAAAGAGGCATAGCGGGCGGCGTATTCGGGCCGCAAACGGAACACGCGCACGACCTGTGCGCTGTCAGAATAGGCAAAGCCCTCTACGGGATCATAGCTGTACTGCCGGTCATCCTCCGGCAGACCCACTACAGCGGATTCGCCATGGTAGCTGTCACCGATATACAAATTCAGTTCAGAGCAGATCTGATC
>CAKTGW010000139.1 GCA_934561725.1 uncultured Oscillospiraceae bacterium | reverse complement strand
GAGATATCCTCCTCGTCCTCGATCATTCTGCGTATCTCAGATGCACTTGCGAACTTTTCGCCGCTCTTTTCGGGACTGTCATGCTCAACAGTTCTCTTGATCGTGAATGCTTCCATATCAAAGTTAGATGCCTTGATAGCCTTGAGATAGTAGCCGGGGAGAGATTCGTGGGATATGATGACGCTCGTGCCGGCCTTGACATACAGCGGAGCCTTGTTCGGGTTGAGCAGCTGACCCATGCCGGCCATACCGGTGAAGTCGGTGTAAGTGACATTGTCGATGGTACACTTTATAACGCCCTTGGCAATGTTGGTGCCGTCAGAGGTGATGCGGCCGTCATCAGTGAACTGGGGCTTGATGCCATAGCCGTTCTGAACACGATCCATGTGGGAAGTAAAAAGAATAGAACCGGGACGAGTGCCTTCCAGAATACCAGTTACATTGCCGGCATTGCCGCCGACCTTTGCGCCGGTGTCGTCCTCTGTAACAGTGCAGCCCATTTCCTTGAGCTTGCCGATCAGAGCATCTGCTACACCGCGCTCATCTCCGAAGCAGCAGTCGATTTTGACCAGCTCCAGAAATTCATCAACGATTCTCTCACTCATAAGTTTCCGCCTTTCTGATTTGTCAGCCAACTTTTCAGGCTGATCTGAGATATAAGTGTATAACATATAAATGGAATACTGTATATGTTATATTGTATACATTCTACGACTTCTCTCAGTGAAATTCAAGTGTTTTTGCGTGAGAAACAGAAAACGACTGTTAGAAAATAACAGTCGTTTTCTGTGCAATGTGAATATTTTGTTAAGTTGAAAATTAGATGGTATAAATAGATTTTATGGCGTGCTGAGCAGCTCCACGATTTGACCATAAAGCTGTTCGGCACGGGCACGGAAGTTCCCCTCAATCTGTGCGGCCTGCTCTTCATCAGAGACCAGCATGTGCAGAGAAATGATCTCACCGCAGCCGTCAGACAGGCCAAGCTCCAGCATACAGCTGCCCTCACTGGTCAGTGTGTGCTGTGTTTTGATCATGGAGTTCCGGCGCATTTTGGCAGCTACCCGGGCTACCTGCTTCTCTACCTTTTTTCGGACGGAGTAGGGCAGGCTGGATTCGATGGTCCCGCCGTTAAGGTCGCCCTTTTCAGTGATCCTATAATGATTTCCTGTGTCGTCAATATGTCCGGTGTCTACCAGCTCAGCCAGACACTCAGCATAATCAAAATAGCTGATCCCGTCGTCGCACAGAGCCAGCTCAGCCAGAGTATCGGCGTCAACAGTATCCGGCAGACGGCGCAGAATGAAGAGTATGAGTATTTTAATATCGAGCTTCTCATGAATGAAACCGAGTCTGTCCACGGGTTAAACCTCCGAGTATATACATATGTATTAATTATAGACCATAAGCCTGCCGCCGTCAAATGATGTTTTTTGTTTGGCGGAAATTTGGAAGAATCACATTGCAGAGCAAAGTGCATAAACTGTAATGAACCGCACTATAAATTCTGAGTCAGGAGGTAATCAAATGGCAGATAAAGTTTTGCCCGGTCCCGTAGACAGCACTGCCGGCGCCAATGAAGCCGTATGCATACATACCCACAAGGTATATGACAGCTGCCGTGACAAGGACTGCATCGAGGATCTGCGGGTTTATCCCACGATCAGCTCACAGACATACATAGACAATGCGTTCAGCGTCCGGCCGCGCTGTGCCGAACTTATGTATGTAGACGTCAAGGTAGAGGAGATCTGCTTTAACAGAGGATATTATACAGTAGATGTAACCTATTACTATAAGATCCGCGGCGAAGCATATCCCAGCGGCGCGGAGATCATGGGTCTGAGCGTTTTTACAAAACGCGTGATCCTGTACGGCAGCGACGGAGATGTAAAGGTCTTTTCCTCTGCATACAGTGCAGCTGACAGGCAGAGAGCCAATCAGCCCAGTGCGGTGGTCGAGGCTGTAAGCCCAATTATTCTGGCCATGAAGCTGGCTGACGCCGGCTGCTGCAAAGACATGGAGATCCGGGATGTTCCGGCCTTTATCATTGAGCAGCTGGGCGAAGACATCGTACTCAGCCTGACAAACCGGTTAATGCTGGTCTCTCTGGGGCAGTTTTCCATTATCCGTATGGAGCGGGATACACAGCTTTTGGTGCCTACGTACAGCTACTGCTTCCCGGATAAGGAGTGCATGGGCACAACGTGCTCGGATGAGGATCCGTGCACGCTGTTCTCGAAGATCCCCTTCCCGGTAGATGAGTTCTATCCGCCCGATGCCAGCGGTGATTTTGGAAGCAATCCTCCCCCCGGCGATTGTGCCTGCAAGTAGATAAAGTCTTATCCGGGAACAGGAAGGCCGCGGCTGAGCCTAGTGCTCAGCTGCGGCCGAGTTATAATGCTTTGGAAAATACTGCTTGCCCAGCTGCCAGAGATATTGATCCAGCTGCTTCGGTGTGAAAAGGTCCAGACCATAGAACTGTCTGAAACTCAGCAGAATTTCCTGAAAACGCAGATAGTTTTTAAGGTCATTGGAATGAAACTGGGCAAAACGATCCCGCTTGCGGAAATACACGAGGATCTGGTGAATATAGCTGTCATAAATGGGATAACAGGCGGGATTGTGATGGCTGCAATATTTGGAGGCAAAGGAATACAGCTGACGAGCTTTGCCTTTCAGCTCGATCTGCTTTATGTCATTGATAAGAGTGAGATCACCGGCGTACAGCCGCTCATCAATATGCAGAGCAAGAATATGCCGGGCTACGGGATAGAGCGAGAAAATATTTGTGCTGTAAAATTCATTCAGCGCAGCGACCTTCAGAAGAATGTCGGACAAGTCTGTATTATAAGGCGCATATTCGGTGAAAAGACGGTCGAGAGCGCGCTCCAGATATTGCACGACCTCAGCAGCGCAGGGGGAGGGGATCTCCGGCAGAGCACTGTGCTGCAGAGGCAGCTCTTTGCTGCCCGGCTCAAGCGGGTCATTCGAAAAAATAAACCGGCGGAATCTGCGCAGATGAGACATATAGCCGCTGAGGTTTCCCTCAATATTGGCGGAAGCGTGCTGCTCCAGTGCAGCGCGGAGATACAGCTTTGCTTCCGGTTCAAAATTCTTGCTGAACAGCAGAGACCAGAAATCCACGGAAGGTGCATTTTTCAATAGATAAAATGCACCGCTTTTGGAGGCGTTGATCGTTCCGGAAGAGAGCCCCTGCTTTTCCAGATAAGCGGTATAGGCGCACTGGAGCTCGGTGAAGGAGAGGGCTTTCAGTTCATCGGCAGTCATGGCAGAGCGTCCTCCTTGATTTGCAGATAAACGGCATGGCGCAGCCATGCCATTTATGCGGGTTATTTTACCTGAAAAGCAGGATCATTCAACAGTAACAGACTTTGCCAGATTCCGGGGCTTATCGATATCGCAGCCGCGATAGAGCGCCATGTAATAGGAAAACAGCTGAAGGGGCAGAACCGCCAAAGAGGGGAGCAGGATCTCCTGCGTGCTGGCGAACGAGATCACATCATCGGCAGTATCCTTTACCAGATCCAACAAATCGTTTGTGGTTACGGCGATGATACGGGCACCGCGGGCCTTGACCTCCTGCGCGTTGCTGATGGTTTTTTCGACCAGACGGCTGCAGGTGGCTACGGCGATGACCAGAGTCCCATCGACGACCAGAGAGATAGTGCCGTGCTTTAACTCACCGGCGGCATAGGCCTCCGAGTGAATATAGGAGATCTCCTTCAGCTTCAGAGAGCCCTCCAGAGAGAGGGCATAATCAACATTCCGGCCGATGAAGAAAAGATCCTCGCAGTTGAAATAGCGGTAGGCCAGCTTCTGGATCTGCTCCTTATTGTCCAGCAGAGCCTGCATGGCACCGGGCAGAGCCTTAAGTGCGGTTACGATGCGGTGATATTCCTCTGGCGTGATCGTCTGCTTCAGATCTGCAAGATACAGAGCCATCATATCCATCACGGCCAGCTGCGTGCTGTATGCCTTGGTGGTGGCTACGGCAATTTCGGGGCCGGCCTTCGTATAGATCACGCTGTCAGCGGCTTGGGCAATAGAGCTGCCCTCCACATTGACAACGGCCAGCGTATGTCCGCCGCGCTTTTTTGCTTCATGCAGTGCCTCAAGCGTATCGGCGGTCTCACCGGACTGACTGATCAGCAGAACCAGGCAATTTTCATCCACAATGGGATCACAATAGCGGAATTCGCTGGCAAGACAGACCTCTACAGGGATACGGGCCAGCTTTTCTATATTGTATTTGGCGATCACACCCACATGGTATGAGGAGCCGCAGGCCACGATGAAGATGCGGTTCAGCTTCTTGACAAAATCGGGGGACAGTACACCTTCCATGCAGACACGGTCATTGTGCAGCAAAGGTGCGCAGGTGTTCTCTACGGCCTTGGGCTGCTCCATGATCTCCTTGAACATATAGTGC
>CAKTGW010000138.1 GCA_934561725.1 uncultured Oscillospiraceae bacterium | reverse complement strand
AGCCCGGACTTTCCTCATGCACGGCCTTTCGGCCTGTGCCCGCGACCATTCAGTCTGCTCGTTGTGCTATTCTACCCTATCTGTCGGCTAATGTCAACGCAGGCGGGGAAAAAAGGCGGATTTAATGAGCCGGTCAGTGTTGAAAAAAACTTGGACTGGTTATATAATAATAACTTACGGATTTACATTTTATTTCCTGATGAGGTGAAAATATGACGTTAAGTGATTATATAGATTCAATCAAAAGCAGACGTATTGGTGTGATCGGTGCCGGTGTCAGCAACCGGCCGCTGATCGAAGAGCTGCTGGCCGGCGGGTGCAAGGTCACGGTCTGCGATAAGGCAGAGGCCGCCGCACTGGATGGATACGACAGAAAGCTGACTGAGCTGGGAGCCGCTCTGCGCCTGGGCGCACACTACCTGGACGATCTGGATTTTGATCTGATTTTCCGGACTCCCGGAATGCATCCGTTCAATCCGGCATTGCTCCGCGCAAAGGAGAACGGTGCAGAGATCACCAGCGAGATGGAGCTGTTCTTCCGCCTGTGCCCCTGCCGTACTATTGCCATTACAGGTTCTGACGGAAAGACAACGACCTCCACACTGATCGCGGAGATCCTACGTACAGAGGGATATACAGTCTGGCTGGGCGGAAATATCGGCAAGCCGCTGCTGACAGAGATCCCCAATATGTCGGCCGATGATTTTGCGGTTCTGGAGCTCAGCTCTTTTCAGCTACACAGTATGCACTGCTGCCCGGATGTGGCGGTCATCACAAATGTATCGCCCAATCATCTGGATGTGCACCCCAGCTATGAGGATTATATTGACGCGAAAAAACAGGTGTTCCGGGGACAGAACAGAGACTGCCTGCTGGTGCTCAATGCGGATAATCAGATCACTGCGGACATGGCGGCGCAGGCACCGGGACGGGTACGGCTGTTCAGCCGGCGCGTACATGTGCCGGAGGGCTTTTTTGCGGAAAACGGCACGATCTATCAGGCGCACAGCGGGGAAGAGACCGCTATGGTGCTGACCGAAGAGATCCGCATCCCCGGTGTCCATAACGTAGAGAACTATATGGCCGCTTTCTGCGCTACCGCAGATTTTGTGGGACGAAAAGCCTGGCGCACTGTCGTGAAGAATTTTCTGGGTGTGGAGCACCGCATTGAATTTGTCCGTGAATTGAACGGCGTGCGGTATTATAACGACTCTATTGCCTCCAGTCCGACGAGAACGATCGCAGGACTGCGCTCGTTTGACCAGAAAGTGATCCTGATTGCCGGCGGATATGACAAGCATATCCCCTTTGATCCGCTCGGTGCCGAGGCGGTCAAGCGCGTAAAGGCGCTGTTCCTCTGCGGGGCAACTGCGGACAAGATCCGTGCCGCGGTGGAAGCGGCTCCGGAGTTTGACAGTGCATCGCTGCCCATATTTACCCTTAACGATTTTACAAAAACGGTTTATGCCGCACGGGACTATGCACAGCCCGGAGACGTGGTAATCCTGTCTCCTGCCTGTGCGGCCTTTGATCAGTTCAAAAATTTTGCGGTTCGCGGGCAATTCTTCAAAAAACTTGTTCAGGAGATGGAGTGAGCTATGGAGTTAAAAAGCTTGATTTGCGAGCTGTGCTCGCTTACGGGGCCTTCCGGCTTTGAGAACAGCGTTTCCAGACGCTGCGCCGAGCTGCTTGCGCCCTATGTGGACGAGATGCATACCGACGTGATGGGAAATCTGATTGCACGCAAAAAGTGCGGACAGAGCGGTGCGCGCACCATTATGCTGGATGCGCATATGGATGAGATCGGCTTCATTGTGACGGGCTATGATAAGGGCTTTCTGCGCTTTGGAGATATCGGCGGTGTGGATCCCCGTATGCTTCCGGCTTTGGAAGTACGGGTGCTGACAGAGGGGGAGCCTCTGTTCGGCGTAATCGATACGCTGCCGCCGCATGTACTTGCCTCTGACGATATGGGCAAGACGATTGATGCAAAAAAGCTCTGTATAGACGTTGGACTTACGCAGGAAGAGGCCGAGCAGCGTGTTCCTTTGGGAACGCCGGTGTCCTTTGCTGGCGGAGTACAGGAGCTGGGCAGCAATGTGCTGTGCGGCAAAACGATGGACGACCGCGCCTGCCTGGCGGTTATTATCAAAGCCATGGAGCTCCTGTCCAGCTATGAGCTGAATGTGGATGTGGTTTGCCTGATCGCTGTTCAGGAGGAAGTGGGCCTGCGCGGAGCTGTGACGGGGGCATATTCCGTGCATCCGGATATGGCGATCACACTGGATGTGACCCATGCATATACACCGGATGCAAAAAAGACCGAGACCGTGGAATTCGGCAGCGGCGCGGTCATCGCAAGGGGTCCGAATATGAACCGTGCACTGACAGAGCAGCTGATCGCCGCGGCAAAGGCAAAGGGACTGACCCATCAGATAGAGGTGATCCCCGGCCAGAGCGGAACCAACGCCTGGGCCATTCAGGTGTCCAGAGAGGGCGTAGCCACGGCACTGCTGTCCGTGCCTCTGAAATATATGCATACACCGGTAGAGACTCTGGATCTGCGTGATGCTCAGAGCGCCGTAGATATTCTTGTGGCCGGAATTGCCGGAATGGAGGCGGATGAAAATGCTTGATACAGTAAAAACCCTCTGTTATCTCAGCGGCGTGTCCGGCTTTGAGGACGAGGTGCGCGAGTATATTCTGGAGCGGGTGATGCCCCATGCATCCGAGATCAGAACAGATGCAATGGGAAATCTGCTTGTTTTAAAAAAGGGTGCAGTGACGCCGGCAAAAAAGGTCATGCTCTGTGCACATATGGACGAGGTGGGCCTGATTATCACGGGAATCGAGGACGGCGGCTATCTGAAGTTCGGCTTTGTAGGCGGCGTCGACAGACGTGTTGTGATCGGGAAACGGGTTTTCATTGGCGAGAACCGTGTCCCCGGTGTGATCGGCATCAAGGCGTATCATCTGGTCAGCCGTGATGAGGAGAAAAATGTTCCCAAAACAGATGAGCTGTATATCGACATTGGTGCCCATGACCGGGAAGTGGCAGAGAAAATGGTGTCGTTGGGTGACTTCGGCGTGTTTGACGATACAGTGGTGGAGTTCGGCAATGTCTATCTCAAGGCCAAGGCGATCGATGACCGGCTCGGATGCGCTGTGATGCTGAAAATGATCGAGTCGGAGCTGCCCTGTGATTGCTGGTTTGCATTCACCGTTCAGGAGGAAGTGGGAACCAGAGGCGCTAAAACAGCAGCATGGCAGCTCGAGCCGGATATCTGCCTGGTACTGGAAGGAACCACGGCAGCAGATCTTCCGGGCAGCACGGAGGCAAACGAAGTGTGTCGTCTGGACGGTGGTGTGGTGATCCCCTTCATGGACAGGGGAACGATTTATGACCGAGCTCTCTATGCGGAGCTGACCCGTCTGGCTGACGAACATCAGATCAAATGGCAGACCAAGCGCATGATCGCCGGCGGAACCGATGCTGCGGCAATCCAGAGGTCAGCGGGCGGCGTGCGCACGGCCGCACTGGGCTGTGGACTCCGCAATCTCCATTCACCGGCCTGCGTGGGCTATACGGCCGACTTTGAAAACATGCTTCGGTTGGCTGAGTATTTTATAGAAAAAATTGCAAAGGATGTTATTGGTTAAAATGAACAGCAAGGTACTTGAACTGGCGGAAAAGGTTGAAAAGCGGATCGCACCGCGTTTTGCAGAGATCGATGCGGTCTCCATGAAAAATACGGAAAAGGTGCTTGACGCTTTCAGAGAATTCCGGGTATCCGACGTGCATTTTGCAGGCACAAACGGTTATGGTCACGATGATGTGGGACGTGATACGCTGGATCAGATCTATGCCCGCGTGTTCGGTGCGGAGAGCGCTATTGTACGCATTGGCATGGTCAGCGGCACGCACGCTATTTCCTGTGCTCTGTTTGCGGCCTGCGAACCGGGAAAAACGCTTCTGAGCATTTCCGGTATGCCCTATGATTCCATTCGTTCCGCGATAGGTATTACCGGTAATTATCCGGGATCCCTGAAGTACTATGGCGTTGATTTTGATATGGTCGATCTGAAGCCGGACAGCACGCCGGATTATGAGGCGATCCGCGCCCGGGCGGCAATGCCGGATGTGGGCGCGATCGCCATTCAGCGTTCCCGTGGCTATTCTACCCGCCGGACCCTCACTGTGGATGAGATCGCAAAAATGATCGAGGCTGTACGCAGCGTGAATCCCACGGTCTGCATTTTCGTGGATAACTGCTACGGCGAGTTTACAGAGCTCCATGAGCCCAGTGAATTCGGTGCGGATCTGATGGCAGGCTCACTGATCAAAAATCCCGGAGGCGGCATTGCGCCCACCGGCGGCTATATCGTGGGCAAGGCAGAATATGTTGAGCGGGCAGCCGCCCGCCTTACGGCGCCCGGACTGGGCTCGGACTGCGGCGCCACAC
>CAKTGW010000137.1 GCA_934561725.1 uncultured Oscillospiraceae bacterium | reverse complement strand
GTAGCCGAGCAAAGTCCACCGCCGGAAACGGCCGGGGGAATACAGCATTCCGGACTTGCCGGGAACTTCTATCGCCCACGCCCCGCACAGCCGATGCAAAGCATAAGACCGCCCAGACTCCAAAGCAGTGGGAGCCGCAGCGGTCTTGGGTTCCTGGATGGATTAGGCAGCTCACTGGAGCAGAAATTTGGCGGCATTTTTTCGCGTTTGACCCACTTGGAGCTGGAAACGGAGGACTGGATCCTTCTGCTGATCCTCTATCTGATGTATCGGGAGAGCAAGGATGAAGAGCTCCTGATCATTATGGGGCTCCTGCTGTTCCTATGATGGAAGAGTAAACCAGCTGTCTGCCGGGATCTCAATGACAGGCGTATCAGAGGTCATGCGATAGATCATACGATCGCCGTCATAGCGTTCGGCGCCCATGAGCAGGCCGGTTGCAACGGAAATATACACTTTGGACGTGTAGCCCAGTGTGCCATAGCGGTACTCAGCCCATATACAGCTCTCATTGTTGAAAACAGTATAGCCGGCGTCCAGGATCTGTTCGCTGTCCAGTGTCAGCAGCTCTTCATAAGTGAGAATACCGGTGAAGGCGTCTGCGGCATGGCTGTCGGGGGACAGGGCTGCGGCGGAGACGGCATGGCTGCGGGGGCTGCTGTCATACCAGATATAGAGCGTATCGCCCAGAATGAGCACGTGCTTTGTATCGGCGCCGCCTGTTATAACCAGGTGGCTGTCGCTGCCGCGGGTATGGCAGTCGATCTGTTCTGTGCTGCTTCCGCCGTTCCAAAAACGCTCAACAGTCACACTGCGCGTGTAGTTTTCAATGCGTTCCAGCGTTCCGCCTACAACAGCCTGGACGTTTTCCGGTGTGACTGCGGCAACGGTATAGCGGCCCTGCCCGAGATCGTCTGTATTCTGCAGACTGTAGCTGGCAACAGGGGGAGACGGCAGCGAGACCTCCGGGGTGCTGCGGTCGTTCATGAAGAAGAAAGCGGCATACAGCAGCACTGCTGCACAGAGCAGAGCGGGGATGATGCTGCGCAGCGGACCGGACTTCATGGACGAAAATCCTCAGGCCGGTCAGCCAGACCAAAGTGATGGGCGATGGCCTGTGCGATCCGGGGACAGGCAGTCCCATCACCATAGGGATTTACGGCATGGGCCATTTCATTATAGACATGGGGATCCGTCAGAAGTTCTTCGGCCAGACGGTATATATCGTTTTCTTTTGTGCCAGCCAGACGGACGGTGCCCGCGGCTACGGCTTCCGGACGCTCGGTCTCACGGCGGAGGACAAGCACAGGACGCCCCAATGCAGGTGCTTCCTCCTGAATACCGCCGGAGTCCGTCATGACAAAAAAGCTGCGTTTCATAAGGCGGTGCATGTCCACGGCATCCAGAGGCTCAATCAGGTGGATGTTTGCGCAATTGCCCAGCACACGGCGGGCGGCCTCACGCACGGCGGGGGAGAGATGCACCGGATAGACAACAGCGACCTCCGGGTGAGCCTCTGCCAGACGGCGGACGGCACGGAAGATATTTTCCATGGGTTCACCGTAGTTTTCGCGCCTGTGGCAGGTCATGGCAATGACCTGCTTGCCCTCCAGCGGGAGTGCGGCCAGCTCCGGGGAGACGAATTCATCTGTGCTGACAGTGTAGCGCATGGCGTCGATCACAGTGTTTCCCGTGATATAAACGCCTTCGGTGATCCCCTCGCGTGCCAGATTGTCACGGTTTTGTGCAGTGGGGCAGAAGTGGCATTCAGCAATGCGGGAGACCATGCAGCGGTTCATTTCCTCGGGGAAGGGGCTGTAGCGGTCATAAGTGCGCAGGCCGGCTTCCACATGTCCCACGGGGATCTTGGAATAAAAGGCGGCCAGTGCGCCGGCAAAGGTGGTCGTGGTATCGCCGTGAACCAGCACCATATCCGGATGGAACTGAGCGTAAACGCTCTCCAGGCCTTTGAGTGCGCGGGTCGTGATGTCAGACAGCGTCTGCCCCTGGGACATGATGTTCAGGTCGGCGTCCGGGTGCAGGCCAAAGCAATTCAGCACACTGTCCAGCATTTCGCGGTGCTGCGCAGTCACGCAGACAATGGATTCGATTTGTGGGTGCTTCTGCAGCTCTAGCACCAGCGGCGCCATCTTAATGGCCTCCGGCCGGGTGCCGAAAACAGACATAACTTTAATTTTTTCCATGCTCATTCTCCTTGGAGGCGGCGTTGGCCTCCTGATGATGGTGGCGGGCTTTTTCTGCGAGATGCAGTCCATAAAAGGCGGCCAGACAGAAGGCGACCGCGAGGATCAGAATTTTCAGCTCACCTGTAGTGGCAAGCAGTACGGCGGAAACGCCCAGAATGATGCTGACAGTATAGAGAATACACACGGCCTGTTTCTGGCTCATGCCCATATCCAGCAGACGGTGGAGCAGATGTCCGCGGTCCGGGGTGAAGGGGCTCTGTCCCCGAAGAATACGCCGGGTAAAGGCAAAGGATGTGTCCACAATGGGAACGGCAAGAGCCAGGACCGGCACAAAGAAGGATACAATAGCGTAGAACTTGAACATGCCCACAACAGACATGGTGCTGAGTACGTAGCCCAGCAGCAGGGCGCCGGTGTCGCCCATGAATATTTTGGCGGGGTTCAGATTATAGGGCATGAAGCCGACGCAGGCACCTGCCAGACAGGCAAGGATCACAGCTACGTTGGGCTCTGCGACCACCAGTGCGACCACCAGCATGGTAACAGAGGCAATGGTACTCACGCCGACGGCCAGCCCGTCCAGACCGTCAATCAGGTTCACGGCGTTGGTCACGGCCACGATCCAGAGAATGGTCATGGGGACTGAGAGCATGCCCAGATAGAGGTGCTCGGCCTCGGCAAATACATTGGGGTTCATGATCACGTCAATGACCACGCCGTGCATCACAGCTACGATGGCGGCTGCGATCTGGATAAACAGCTTGACTATGGCGCGCAGGGAGACCACGTCGTCCACTGCGCCGGTGGCTACGATGATCACGGAACCGATCAGGATACCGCGGATCTGGCGGTCAATATCCGCAAAGAGGAGCACGCTGAGCAGAAAGCCCAGAAATATGGCCAGACCGCCCAGACGGGGAATCGGATGATCGTGAACGCGGCGGGCCTCTGTGGGCACATCCATGGCGCCGACCTTCTGGGCAAAGGCCTTTACTGCGGGCGTCAGAGAAAAGCTGATGACAAAGGCTGCGCCAAGACTCAGCAGCAGCCGGAACAGCAGAGAAGAGTCGATATTCATATTCAGGCGCCTCCGGCTTTATCTCTGTATGAAGCCAACTTTTTTGTAGACTTTGCGCAGGGTCTTGTTTGCGGCATAGGCAGCGCGGTCCGCGCCGTCCCGGTAGACGCTCTCCAGATAGGCCTTGTCGCCCATGATGCGCACGGCTTCCTCGCGGACGGGACGCAGCAGTTCAATGACGCTGTCGCCCACGGCACTCTTGAAATTGCCATAGCCCTTGCCGGAAAACTCATTTTCGATTTCGTCAAAGCTCTTTCCAGTGGCTACGGAGTAGATCTGCATCAGATTGGAGATGCCGGGCTTGGCCTTGACGTCGTACTTCACGCAGGCGTCGCAGTCGGTCACGGCGCGCTTGAACTTGCGGGCGATATCCTCGGGCTTGTCCATCACGTAGACGCAGCCATTGGGATCCTTATCCGATTTGCTCATTTTATTCTCGGGATTGGCAAGGCTCATGATGCGGGCGCCTACCTTGGAAATGTAGGGCTCGGGAATTTTGAACACATCGCCGTAAATGCCGTTGAAGCGATTGGCAATGTCCCGGCAGATCTCCACATGCTGCTTCTGATCTTCGCCCACGGGAACCAGATCGGCCTGATACAGAAGAATATCGGCAGCCATAAGCACGGGATAGGTGAACAGGCCGGCGTTGATGTTGTCGGCATTTTTTGCACTTTTGTCCTTGAACTGCGTCATACGGCCAAGCTCACCATACATGGTGTAGCAGCTGAGCACCCAGCTCAGTTCAGCATGGGCGGGAACATGGCTCTGGATGAAAATGGTGTTTTTCTTGGGGTCAAGGCCGGCGGCAATATAGGCGGCCAGCTGCTCCAGCGTGCGGCGGCGCAGATCGGCAGGGTTCTGACGCACGGTGATGGTGTGCATATCTGCCATCATGTAGTAGCAATTGTAGGCATCGGCCAGCTCAGCCCAGTTGCGGATGGCACCAATATAGGAGCCCAGCGTCAGAGCGCCGGAGGGCTGAATACCGCTGAGTATGATCTTTCTCTCGTCCATTTTGTCTCTTTCCTCAAATCTGATTTATTTTTTCAGACCGTAATCTGCGGCCAGCTTGGCAAAGCCGGGCAGAGAACGGCGTATGGTGTCTGCGCTGACGCAGTAGGCAAGGCGTACATAGCCGGGACCGGCAAAGCTCTTGCCGGGGACTACGAGGATGTTGTATTTCTTTGCGTTCTCCACAAA
>CAKTGW010000136.1 GCA_934561725.1 uncultured Oscillospiraceae bacterium | reverse complement strand
AGCTAAAAAGTTCGACCGCTGAACTTTCTGATGGATAAATTTACATTAAATCCAGCCGGTACCACATCCGAAATTTTGGGAGGTCACTATGAAAATCAACTACCAGCTTGAGCTGGATCGGCTCATTGCCGGTCTGGAGCAACGGCCTTCACTGCTGCTGCACAGCTGCTGCGGTCCCTGCAGCAGCTATGTGATCGAATATCTGCGGCAATATTTTGATCTGACCGTTTTTTATTATAATCCGAATATTCACCCCCAGGACGAATACGAAAAGCGTTTGAATACACAAAAGCAGCTGCTCGCCGCCATGGGTCCGGAAATCCCCCTGCTGGAGCTGGGCTGGGACGGCCCCTGCTTTGTCCATGCAGCTGCCGGATTAGAACAGGAGCCAGAGGGCGGCCGCCGCTGCTCTGCCTGCTTTGCACTTCGCTTGGATCGCACAGCCCGGGAAGCCGCCGCACGGCATTTTGATTACTTTGCCACCACGCTTACTGTCAGTCCCCACAAGGATGCCCAGCGCATCAACGGGACCGGTCTGGCTCTGGCGGAAAAGTACGGCGTTGCATGGCTCCCATCCGACTTCAAAAAACGCGAAGGCTATAAGCGTTCCATCCAATTGTCGGCTCAATATGAGCTCTACCGGCAAAATTATTGCGGCTGCATCTATAGTTGTCCTCCACAAGCGGATTAAAGCAGCCGATTTACGCGCTAAACCGCCCCACTCTGTTCCCACATTGTTTATATTTCCATTTTTTGGAGCTTTATCCAATATCTGGATTTTAGAAAAAGCTTGTGAAAGTTATCCATTTGCGCTATAATTTGGGTGAGGTGCTGCTGATGGATTATTCAATTGGAAAAATGCTTGCCCGGCTCCGACGGGAGCGCGGTTTCTCTCAGAAAGACATTGCCAACATGCTGTCTCTCCGGGGTGTGGATGTGACCAATCAGGCTGTCTCGAAATGGGAAAAGGGCGTATCACAGCCAAACGCCGCACAATTTCTGCTGCTCTGCCACATTCTGGACGTTGAGGATATCTCCGGCGAGTTTCTCGGCAAGGGACTGGCAGCCGGACTGAACGCCGCCGGACGAGAAAAGCTGGCCGACTATGCACAGCTGCTGCGCCTGAGCGGACTCTACTCCAACGTGCCGGAAAAGAAAGCCGCCCGTCTTCTGCCCCTGTATGACCTGGCTGTCTCCGCCGGAACCGGTCAGTTTTTATCCGATAGCAGCTACAGCATGGCAGAGGTGGACAGCAGTATTCCCCAAAGCGTGCAGTTTGGTGTCCGCGTAGCCGGAGACAGTATGGAGCCCCGCTATCTCAACGGTCAGACTGTTTGGGTCACCCCTTGCGAAACACTCGAAAATGGTGAGATCGGCGTCTTTCTCTACGACGGCTGTGCTTACCTGAAGCGGCTCGTCCGCGAGCACGGCAAGGTATGTCTCCGCTCTTTAAATGAAAAATATCACGATATTCCCATTGTGCTGGATGATTTTCGTATTTTGGGCAAGGCATATTAAAGCGTCCGGCTGCTGTTTGCAGCCCCCGGCTCTGCAATACACACGCTTCCCCTGAATGCATGATCTATAAATGGACAATGAAGAAAGAATCCGCCAGACCGAAGTCTGGCGGATTCTTTTTACTGGTTGCCGATGCGTCATGCCCTTTTGTACCTGTTGAACCGCTTGTTCAGGTATTCCACGAAAAATGCTATGAGCTCTGTGTTGGTAATGCCGTTTTTAGACATACTCATGTTCATTACCCTCTGAAACGTTTCCGTTCCGCCGTTTTCCCATAATTTGACTGCCAATGTACGAATACCGCGCTCCACGCCGCTGGACGATACGCCAAACGCACGTGCCGTTTCCGGATAAATCTGCTTGGTTATGTTCCTATCCACATATCCGCATTTCCACGCTTCATAGACAGCATGGCGCAGATAGTAATAGCCCTTGTATCGTGAAGAGAATCCAAGCTGGTGCATCAACTCTGTAATTTCTCTGTTCAGCTCCTGCTTCTGCGGCTCTGCCCGTTTGGCGGCATGCTGCCGCGGCACCGGGAGCAGAGCGTGCGCTCTGCGGAACTCATTGGCATAGCGGACCCGCTCCAGAAGCAGATCCGGGTCGCTGGGTTTAAGCAGCAGAGCCGAAACATTCATTCTGGCGCAGAATTGAGTCATCATTGGCGACGCAAAGCTGGTATTTACAACAACCGCAGGAGGATGCTCAACCTCGCGCAGCTTCTTCAGTACGTAAATACCATCACGTCCCGGCAGGATCAAGTCTAGGATCAGGATATCCGCCTCGCAGCTCTGCAGCATTTCTACCGCTGCATCCGCTGTGGCGGCGCTCCCTACCAGACGCAATCCCGGTTCCCGGGCAATTCGGTCCGCAAGCAGTGTTTGATAGTCGGAATCAGCATCGGCAACCAGTAACCGTGCTTCATCTCCCATCCATATACCCCCTATAAAAAGTCTACTGGTCACTGCGCACAGCAGCTTTCTATTTTGGCATGCATACCAAGTGCTATTATGTTAACATTTTTGTATTCATTTTGCAATATTTTCGACCGGTATTAACAAGATTTTCACGCAAAAATCACAAATTTCGCAACTTTTCCAACATATTGCTCCGATTCTGTTACCTGTTCCTGCATACCTGTCCCTTTTACCGCATATAGCTTACTAACAAAATAGCAGGGGGTATGCCCAAATGGCTTATGAGGAAAAAGCAAAAAGCATTAAGAAAAGTCACAATGTTATCATGGAAAACCGCGGCAAGCTCACCGTATCCGGAGTAGAGGATGTTGCCAGCTTTGACGAGGCGGAGGTGATCATGTCCACTGTGTGCGGAAATCTGGTCGTCCGCGGCTCAGAACTGAAGATCGACAAGCTGAGTCTGGACACCGGCGATATCGCCTTGCAGGGACTGATCACCGAGCTCTGCTATGAGGAGGTCGCTCCCAGCCGCAGTCTGTGGGCAAAGCTGTTCCACTGATGGAGATCCATCCGCTTTCCCAGCTGATCCAGGCGCTTTCATCTGTGCTGTTCGGCGCCGTACTTGGGCTGTTGTACGACATTCTGCGTGCGCTCCGCCGCACACTGGGCGTAAAAAACACACCGGCAGATCTTATTTTCTGTCTTGGCGCCCTGTCCTCACTGTTCTATTTGGGCATGAGTCTGGGCAACGGCCAGCTGCGCATCTTCATGGCACTGTTCTGTACCATCGGCTGCGCGCTCTATCTCAGCTGTGTGACGCCATTTCTGCTTCCGCTCCTGATCCGGCTGCTGGAGTTGCTGTGTATCCCTGTTCGTCTGCTGAAAAAAACCGTTAAAAAAATTGCGGTTTTTTCAAAAAAGCACTTCACATATCCGAAAAAATGGTTTAGAATAAAACACAATATTGATGCGCTTCCGGCGAGAGAAAACCCCCGGAACATTTTTCTTTCGGGGGAGGAATATTCACATGGTACGCAAAACCGGTATGACAGCAAAACTTCTGCTACTGTCAGTCACAGTCTATGCTCTGCTGAGTCTGATCTCACTCACAGGCGCGCTGCGCAGCGCACAAAACGCCCGCGACGCCGCCGCAGATGAACTTACACAGCTGCAGGAAACTGTTGCCGCCCTGCAAAATTCCTCTTTGGACAGCGTCAATCTTGAGATCGCAGCCAGAAACGAGCTTAAAATGGCTTTGGCCGGAGAAAAAATACTCCTGCCAAAATCCTAAAATATATCCAAAGAAGAAAGACAGGAGGATATTTCCTTAATGCAGCTGGAAGTTGGAGCAATTCTTGAAGGCAAAGTAACCGGTATCACCAAATTTGGCGCTTTTGTCGCTCTGCCCGACGGCAAGAGCGGCCTGGTCCACATCTCTGAGATCGCCAACACCTACGTCAGCGAGGTACGGGATTATGTGCAGGACGGCCAGACCGTAAAGGTCAAGGTCATCGGCATCAGCCCGGACGGCAAAATCAATCTTTCCATGAAGAAGGCTGAGGAGCGCCCCCGTCCGGCGCCCGGTTTTACCCCGCGCTCCAATGCGCCCCGCAGCAACTATACCCGTCAGGAGGAGAAAAGCCCGGAGGCCAGCTTTGAAGATAAGCTCAAGCAGTTCATGCAGGACTCTGACAGCCGCATGTCCGGCAACAAGCTCTATGACCGGCGCAGCAGCAGCCGCCGCAGACGCGACTGAAGCAACAGATAAGAACAAACAGCGGCACCCGAGGGTATACAGTCCTTCGGGTGTCTTTTACAAATAAGGAGAGATTTCATGCCTATCAATATACGCAAAGCAGTCAGCCGGGATCTGGATGCCATTGCAGAGATCTATGAACATATCCACACCAAAATAGAAAGCGGTCAAGCGGCCGTAGGCTGGATTCGCGGCGTCTATCCCACAAGGGCCACAGCAGAAGCCGCTCTCGACCGTGGTGATCTGTTCGTAGAGGAGCTGGACGGCACCGTTGTTGCCGCCGCCATATTGAACCAGACCCAGG
>CAKTGW010000135.1 GCA_934561725.1 uncultured Oscillospiraceae bacterium | reverse complement strand
GGTCCCGCAGCAGCTTGCCGCCGTTGGCATGGGGATTGGCACCCATACGGCGCTCACCCACAGGTGCAAAATCGCGCAGGGCAGGCGCCAGCTTTCCATCCGGCGTAAACAGCTCCTCGGGATGATAGGAGCGCAGCCACTGCTCCAGGATCTCATAGTGCTCTTCCTTTGTCATGGGCACGGGGACCTGATGGGCACGGAAGGTTCCCTCCACAGCCTTGCCGTCCACATTTTTCGGGCCGGTCCACCCCTTGGGCGTAGTCAATACGATCATGGGCCAGCGCGGGCGGGAGGTATCTCCCTCCTCTCTTGCACGGCGGCGGATGCTCAGGATCTCCTCAACAGCTCTGTCCAGCGCTGCTGCCATCTTCTCATGCATTTCGGCAGGATCCTCGCCCTCTACAAAATAGGGTGTCCAGCCGCAGCCCTCAAAGAACTTCTGCCGCTCCTCGTGAGTAATACGGGCAAACACGGTAGGATTGGCAATTTTATAGCCGTTCAGGTGCAGGATAGGCAAAACTGCACCGTCGCCCTTCGGGCTGATGAACTTATTGCCATGCCAGGCCGTGGCCAGAGGGCCGGTCTCCGCCTCTCCATCGCCCACAATGCAGGCGGCGATTAGATCCGGATTATCAAACACGGCACCGAAGGCATGGGCCAGACTATAGCCCAGCTCACCGCCCTCGTTGATGGAGCCCGGCGTTTCCGGCGCCACATGGCTGGATATGCCGCCGGGGAAGGAAAACTGCTTGAACAGCTTTTTCATACCGTCCAGATCCTGACCGACATTGGGATAGACCTCTGTGTAGGAGCCGTCCATCCAGTCCTGCGCCACCATGGCGTTGCCGCCGTGTCCGGGACCGGAGATGTAAATCATATCCAGATCATACTTCTTGATGACCCGATCCAGATGCGTATAAATAAAGTTCTGGCCCGGGACCGTGCCCCCGTGGCCTCCGATCGTTTTCTTCACGTTCTCAGGCTTGAGAGGTTCCTTGAGCAGCGGATTATCCAGCAGATAGAGCTGGCCTGCGGCGAGATAGTTGGATGCCCGCCACCAGGCGTCCAGGGTGTTGAGTTCCCCGGGAGAAAGGGTCTTGGTCATGGGAATACCTCCTTTTTACATTAACATATTCAGTGTGGCATATTTTGACTCAAATATCCAGCATAATTTGTAAATTTTTAAACTTTATAAGATTTCCCCTTCGACGCGTCTGTTGGATTGCCCCTTGTTAACCGACAGTACACTGTGCTAAAATAGGTGCACTGAACAATCGGCTGAATACGGCAAAAATTCGCCTCAGCCCCTGACCTATTGCAGGTGGATCCATGAAAAAACTGCTTTTTCTGCTGCTCGTTTTTCTCCCCGTTCTCTCAGTTCCTGCCGCAGCGGCAGAAACACCGGAGATCGGTAAGCTGATCGGCAGCTATATGGCCGGGCACGGCCTGAACGGGGACAATTTCTCCATGGGCTGGTATGACCTGACCTCCGGCGCCTCTTACTATGTGGGGGCAGATGTCTATCGTCCCGGCGGAAGCATGTATAAGCTACTGCTGAATATGGCCGTGCTAGACGCGCTGGCCGAAGGCCGTCTTACTCCGGACACGGTAACGGATGGCTATACTGTGGAACAGGCTATGCTGTTTTCCATCGTCTACTCAGATAACGACGCCGCCCAGGCATTGCGCCACGCTCTGTCCGACGACCGGGACGAATACCGCAACATGCTGGCCCGCTACGCCGATATTCCGGAGCTGCCCGAGGGCTATTACACGGATAATGAGCTGAGTCCGCGTTTTATGATCGAAACTCTGCGCTATCTCTATGAGCACAGCAGTGAATACTCCGTCCTGATCGAAAATCTCAAGCAGGCACATCCGGGCCGCTATTTTCAGAAAAACAACAGCGATTACCCTATCGCACATAAATACGGCTATTTTGACGGCATGCTCAACGACTGCGCGATCGTCTATACGCCGGAGCCCTTTTTGCTGACTGTTTTTCTGCACAATGTTCCGGACGGAGAGACCCGGCTGAGCGAGCTCTGCGCCCTGCTCACAGAATATACCCTGTCCCTGGACCGTACAGTCCCATCCGCCGCGCCGGAGGACGCCGTTTCATCTGCGCCTATTTCGTCTGAAGTTCCGGATGCCGCCGCATCCACAGGGGACAGCGTGCCGCCTTCCCCGGGCAGTCCGATGATCGGGATCGCCGGGATCACGAGGCTGTTTCTGTTGTTTCTGCTGCTGAAGCGCCCGTGGAAAGGAGCCCGCTCATGAAGCTGTCCATGTCCATCATTGCCCAGGAACTGCCTTACCTTACACTGGAAAAGGGCAGCGGGAAGCTGCGCTTTACACACTGCGAGATCCTCTGCGGCGGCAGCACCTTGGAAGCAGACGTTCTGTATCTGACCCGCGCCGGTCACATTCCCCCCGCACTTCATGCGCCGGGAGGCGGCGGAGCCATTTGCGTAGGCCGTGTACCGCTTTCCATGCTGCCAGGTCTTGAAGTGCTGACTGTGGATGAAAATGTGGACCTGATCAATCTGGTCAACGCCGTAAATGCAATTTTTCATAAGTACAACACTCTGGAAACGCACCTGCATGAAGCTGCATGCGGGCGTGACGCACTGCCTGCACTGATCCGTCAGGCCGCGCCGCTGTTTTCCGGAAATGAGCTGCTGGCGCTTTCCGGGGACTTTCGCGTCCTGGCCCAATCGGAGGATGAGATCGGCCTGCTCAGCGCAGCCGGGCTTCCGCAGCCGGCGGACGACGGCATTCTTCCGGAAGGCGCTGCCTTCCTAGCATCCCGCCTGTCCTTTACAGACAGCACTGCTTCCGCGCCGCAGCTGTATACCTCCGGAGAATTCCCCTGCCCTCTGGCCGCTGTACATATTTATCATCAGAACCTGCCCGCCTGCTGTCTGATCCTGTCCGGCAGCCGACGTCCCTTTCGGCCGCACGACATGGAGCTTTGGGCCTTTATAGCCGGTTTTGTCCGGCAGATCTGTGCGCAGTCGGCCCATTCCCTGTCTTTTCTCCCCAAAAACCGTCTGCCTGATCTGCTTCGGGCGCTGGCCCGGGGCGAGGCAGCCGATCCACAGCTGCTTGCCGATGAGCTGAACCGCCGCGGCTGGAGCAGGCAAAGCGTCTACATATGCCTGTATATGCAGTCCGAACCGGTAAAGGCCCCTGCCGGGATCTGCGATGAGCTGAACCGCAGCTGGACTGAGGGCTGCGCCTTTGAGTACGAAGGCGGCGTTGTCTGTCTGGTCGAGCTAAGCGGCTGCGGCGGCCGCCCGGAGACCTTTTTTGCCCGAAAAAAGGAAAAGCTGCGGAAAATGGTTCTGCGTATTGGTGCGAGCGAAGTGTTTACAGGCCTGTCAGACCTTGCTCCCTGCTGCCGGCAGAGTGAAATTGCCCTGCGCATAGGCATCCGGCGCGCTCCGTCAAAGGGACTCTACCGTTTTGCCGACTATTCTCTGGACTATATTTTCGACCGGATGACCAGCGAGCTGGACGCCCGCCACGTGGCCTCCGGCCAGCTGCGCCTGCTCATTGACCACGACCGTGAAAACAATACGGATTATTGCCGCACGCTTTACAGTTATATCAACTGCGGCATGAACGCCATGAAGTGCGCCCGTGAGCTGTATATTCACCGCACGACCATGGTATACCGTTTAAACCGCATACGCGAAATGACCGGGCTGGATCTGGAGGATGCCCGGGAAATGCTGTATATTCATCTGAGCATGATCCTGCTCCGGGATGAGATGCGGGATCTGAACATTCTTTAAAATACCCTCGGTTGACAAAAACACGTCTGTTTCTGTCTGCTGATGACGAATACTGTCACGAAAGGAATTTCATTACAGTATGAAGCGTTTTTTTCACGCTTTCCGGCGTATTGCCTGCCGTCTGTCCCTTCCGGACATCACGGTCTCTCCGATAAAGGCGCTGCTTCTTCGGGCACTGCTGCTCTGTTTGCTGTCCGAGGTGCTTGCCCGCCGTTCACTGACCGGCGCTGTCGGATTTTTCCTCACTGATCCGCTGGCCCTTGTTTACGGCACCATCCTGACCGCCCTGCCGATCAGTCTTTGTCTCCTTGTGCAGAGGCGCGCTTTTGCTCTCCGTCTGCTCTCCGCAGCCGTTCTGGTCATCGCCATTGTAAACTGCATTCTGCAAAGCTACCGGACAGCGCCGCTCACCGCTATTGACTTTGCCCTGCTGCCCTCGGTATGGAGCATCCTTCTGAAATATCTGCATCCCCTGCAAATCGCCGCTATCCTATGCGCAGCCGCCGGCGGAACCGCGCTGCTGATCCACGATTGGAAGTGCTGCGCCCGCTCCGCCGTTCATCTCCGCAGAGGCTTATGCTCCGTACTGGCCCTCGGTCTATGCACACTCATTCTCCACCCGCTGTTCAAAGCGGCGCTGGATGTCCCTGATATGAGTGAGAGCACACGGGATACAGCCCGGCGCTTTGGCTATGTCTACTGC
>CAKTGW010000134.1 GCA_934561725.1 uncultured Oscillospiraceae bacterium | reverse complement strand
GTCGATGAGATTCATCGGCTGGATCGGACCATAGAAGAAATTCTCTATCCTGCGATGGAGGATTATGCCATAGATATTATAATAGGTAAGGGGCCGTCGGCAAATTCGATCCGCCTGGATCTGCCCAAGTTTACATTGATCGGAGCGACTACGCGCTCCGGCCAGCTAACGGCACCCCTGCGCGACCGCTTTGGTGTTACCCTGCGGCTGGAGCTTTATACGCCGGAGGAGCTGTCAGAGATCGTTACCCGGAGCGCGGGCATTCTGGGTGTGGACATTGAACCTGATGGGGCGTGGGAAATCGCATCCCGCTCTCGCGGAACACCGCGTATTGCAAACCGTATGCTTCGCCGGGTGAGAGATTTTGCTCAGGTCAAGGGAAATGGCGTGATCACCAAGGCCGTGGCAGACGCTGCGCTTACCCGGCTGGAAGTGGATCATATGGGGCTGGACAATATTGATCGCCGCATGCTTCGCAGCATTATAGAGTTTTACGGCGGCGGGCCGGTGGGCTTGGAGACCCTGGCCGCGACCATAAATGAGGAAGCAGTAACACTGGAGGATGTTTATGAGCCCTATCTGCTGCAGCAGGGCTTCCTGACACGCACTCCCCGCGGCCGCTGCGTTACCCGGAAGACTTATGCGCATCTGGGAATAGAGTATTATGGTCAGCAAAGCATAGATGAATAAATCGGAGGAATAATCGGTGGGAAAATATTTTGGTACTGACGGTATTCGTGGTATTGCCAATCAGGAGTTGGATGCCATGCTGGCGTTTCGCGCCGGACAGGCGGCTGCAACTGTGCTGGCACAAAATGTCAAAGGTAAGCCGCTGTTTACAATAGGAAAGGATACCCGTATTTCCGGTGATATGCTGGAAGCGGCTCTGATTGCCGGATTGTGCTCCTCCGGGGCCAATGTCATTTCTCTGGGTGTTGTGCCTACGCCGGCGGTAGCTTATATTACCAAGGAACGCGGTGCGGATGCGGGCATCGTTATTTCGGCTTCGCACAATCCTTACGAGCATAACGGCATAAAAATATTTAATGTAAACGGCTTTAAGCTTTCTGATGAGTTAGAGAACCAGATCGAGTATTATATCGATCATCCGGAAGAGCTTGTACCGAAGACCTATGATGAGATCGGTAATGTTATAAAGAAAAACCGCAAGCTGGTTGATTCCTATATCAATCACATTATTTCCTGTGCGGAGAATGAGATCCGGGATTTGAAGGTAATTATCGACAGCTCAAATGGCGCGGCGTATCGGACCGTGAATGAGATATTCAGCAGCTTTCCCATTGAGCTGGAGCTGATCAAGGATCATCCTGATGGTGTGAATATCAACGAAGAATGCGGTTCTACAGCTCCGGAGCATCTCAGCCGTATGGTTGTAGCCGGCGGCTATGATGTAGGCATCGCCTTTGACGGAGACGCTGATCGCTGTATCATCATTGATGAAAAGGGCGGCGTGGTAGACGGAGATAAGATCATGGCCATCTGCGGTGTGAGCATGATGAAAAAGGGCACGCTCAAACAGAATACGATCGTTGCAACCGTTATGTCCAATCTGGGATTTCATGAGTATGCTTCCAGCAGAGGGCTCCATGTGGAGTGCACCAATGTGGGCGACCGGAATGTGTTGGAGCGTATGCTGGAAAAGGGCTATAACCTTGGCGGTGAGCAGTCCGGACATCTGATTTTTCTTGATGATGCCACGACTGGAGATGGACAGCTGGCCGCAGTAAAATTCCTGAGCCTCCTGAGTGCCAGCGGAAAGAAGGTCTCTGAGCTGGTTTCCGAGATCCCGACCTTCCCGCAGGTACTGAAAAATGTAAAGATCGCCGGCGGGAATGAGCAGAAGGAGCGCGTCATGGCGGCTCCTGAGCTGGCAGAGCGTATTGAGCAGTGGGAAGAAAAGCTGGGAAAGCGCGGCCGGGTGCTGATTCGGCCCTCCGGCACAGAGGCGTTGATTCGCGTGATGATTGAAGCGGAAAACACAGAGATCGCAAATGAAAGTGCCGATGATTTGTCCAAATTGATTGAAGAGCTTGCGCAATAAAGAAAAATTTTAAAGGAATTTTACAATTTAGCTTGACTTTTATTGCGGAAAGTTTTATAATTTGCACATATTGATTAAACAGGTAGCTATGAATTACAATTCAGTTCATGATGACAAGCTATTGGAGTTCGTCAGCCAAGGCGATCGTGAGGCGGAAGAACAGTTGGCGCGGCGCTACAGCCGCTTGGTGCGGTGCTGCGCACGGCCGTTGTTCCTTGTAGGCGGTGACAGCGAGGATCTCATCCAGGAAGGGATGATGGGATTGCTGTCTGCCATCAGAGATTATGATCCACATAAGAATGCTGCTTTCAGAACTTATGCGGAGATTTGTATCAGGCGCAGACTCTTTTCAGCAGTGAAATCGGCTTCAAGTCTAAAGCATATTCCGCTTAATAGCGGAGTATCATTGGACGATGTCCTCTCAGAAGATGGTTCGGCACAGTTGATGCCGGAACCGGAGCTTCACAGGCGTGTCCCTGAAGAACAGGTTCTAGCCAGAGAGAGCGAATCGGAAATTGTTTCCACGTTTTCACGGTGTTTGTCAAAGTTTGAAGCAAAGATCTTGAGCTTGTATTTGGATGGTCTGTCATATCGTGAAATGGCAGAGGATACCGGCAAGTCGGAAAAATCCATAGACAACGCTGTGCAGCGTATCAGAAAGAAACTGGCGCGGCAACCTGACTTAAGCGAAAACAGCAAATAGCTGTTCGCATAGACCCCACAGGGAAATTTTTTCAAAAGAGAGGATTCAAAATGTACGAAGACAAGACCCTTATCTGCAAAGAGTGCGGCAATGAGTTCGTGTTCACCGCCGGTGAGCAGGAGTTTTATGCTGAGCGTGGCTTCCAGAACGAGCCCCAGCGCTGCAAGAGCTGCCGCGATGCTCGCAAGAATGCTACCCGCGGTCCCCGCGAGTTCTTCACCGCTACCTGCGCTGCCTGCGGCGGCGAGGCTAAGGTGCCCTTCGAGCCCAAGTCTGATCGTCCTGTTTACTGCAGCGACTGCTTTGCAAAGATGAAGGAAGGCCGCTAAGCGGTTTATAAATACAGGGGCTTTTGCCCCTGTATTTTTTTGTGAAAATAATGATTGAAATCCGCATATAATACGTTTATAATGTCTGTAACAGTTTTTTGGAGGTAATTTACATGTTTCAGGTAACAAAAGATACCATTATTGCAGATATCATTGAGGAAGTTCCTCAGGCATTTGTAATGTTCCAGGCTATTGGCATGCACTGCATGGGCTGTGCTATGGCAAATGGCGAGAGCGTTGAGGAGGCCTGCGGCGTTCACGGTGTTGATCCCGATGAGTTTGTCAAGAGCCTGAACTCTTTCATTGCAGAGCTCGCAAAACAGTAAATGTTTTAAAGAAGCCGGCTTTGCCGGCTTCTTTTTTTAGGAATGACAATATGGAAAAGCTTATACTATCACCAAGATTGCGTCAGATCACGGAATTGGTCAGACCGGGAAGTGTACTGGCGGATGTGGGAACAGATCATGGCTATGTTCCGGTGTGGCTGCTGAAGAATGGAGTGATCCCCCGTGCAGTAGCAACGGATCTGAATCGGGGTCCCTTATCCAGAGCGGAAACAGTGGCAGAGCAGTATGGCGTTCGTGCACAGCTGCGCTTAGTTCTGTGCGATGGATTGCGGGATGTAGCCGCTCATGAAGTGGATACGGTGGTCATCGCCGGCATGGGGGGAGAGACGATGATCGGTATACTGAATGCCGCTCCCTGGACTAAGGAAAATACGGAGCTGATCCTTCAGCCGCAATCCAAGCTGCCGGAGTTGCGGGAATGGCTGTATACCCAGGACTATTTCATTACCGGTGAGTATCTGGTCAGAGATGCCGGAAAGCTGTATACGATTTTTACGGCACAGGGTGGTACGGCACCGCTGCCGGAACGGACGTTTCTCTATTGCGGGGTTCCGGAGCTGCATCACAACGTGGAAAATTTGTGTGATTATTTGAAATCAGAGAGCAGTAAATTGATGGAGCTTGCATCCCGGCTGACCAACTCAGGGCGAGAAGCGGATAGACAGCGCAGGGAAGAATATCTTGAGGTTGCAGCGGGAATGCATACACTGTATGAAAAGCTCAGAAAGGAGTCCATATGACAAAGCTGGGAGAGATCGTTGACTTTTTTAAAGAAACCGTACCCGACGCTATGAAAATGGATTTTGATAATGTCGGCTTTTTGGTGGGCGAGAGTACGAATACTGTAGAGAGAGTGCTTCTTGCCTTGGATATAACGGATGAGGTCGTTGAAGAGGCAATACAGCAGAAAGCACAGTTGGTCGTTTCCCATCATCCGGTTTTCTTTGATCTCAAGTCCGTCACGGATTGCACACCGCAGGGGAGAAAGGTCGTACATTTACTGGCACACGGCATTGGTGCGATCTGCCTTCACACAAGTCTGGATTGTGTAGATGGTGGTGTGAACGATGCATTGC
>CAKTGW010000133.1 GCA_934561725.1 uncultured Oscillospiraceae bacterium | reverse complement strand
TGATTTCAGAAACGGCCTGACCTCACGGACATCCTCATAGGTAATCACCGGCAGGAGCGGACCAAAGATCTCATCCGTCATCAGCCGGCTGTCCAGCGCCGGAGCATCCAGCACCGTCGGCGCGATCTTCAGCCGTGCATCATCCGTCTGTCCGCCGCACACCAGCCTTCCCTGATCCAGCAGGCCGGTCAGGCGGTCAAAATGCTTCTGATTGATGATCTTTCCGTATCCCGGATCACTCAGCGGATCGGCGCCGTACTGCCGATGGATCTCTTCCTGAATACAGTCCAGCAGCTCGTCCTTGACCCGCGCATCACAGTAAATATAATCCGGGGCTACACAGGTCTGCCCGCAGTTGAGATATTTTCCGAACACAATACGCCGGGCCGCCAGCGGCAGCTTGGCCGAAGCCGTAACGATGCACGGACTTTTTCCGCCCAGCTCCAGCGTCACCGGTGTCAGGTGGACCGCTGCCTTCTCCAGCACGGTATGTGCGGCGGCTGTACCGCCTGTGAAAAAGATATAATCAAATTTTGTCTCCAGCAAGCTGGTATTCTCAGCCCGGCCCCCGGTGACCACTGCCACATAATCATTTTCAAAGGTCTCGCCGATCATCTTTTCCAGCACCTGGCTGGTATTAGGCGAATAGGCACTGGGCTTGATCACAGCCGTGTTTCCGGCTGCCAGAGCATCCACCAGCGGTCCCAGAGTGAGCAGCACAGGATAGTTCCACGGGCTCATGATCAGTACATTTCCTCTGGGTGCGGGCTGTGTATAGCTGTGTGCCGCAAATTGTGCCAGAGGCGTAGGCACTGTCCGCCGCCGGGCATAGCTCTTCATATGACGGAGCATATGGCTCAGCTCACTGCGCAGAAGGCCGATCTCACACATATAGCTCTCCATACGGCATTTGCCCAGATCCGCCAGCAGCGCCGCAGACAGCTCGCACTCCCACTTCAGGATTGCCTGCTCCAGCTTACGCAGCGCCGCCTCCCTTGCAGCCAGCGGCAGCGTCGCTCCGGTTTGAAAATAGCCGCGCTGACGCGCCGCCAAAGCCTCGATCTGCATTTTCTCCATATGCCTTTACCTCCAACACAGATTGATAGATCGCTTTCAGTTCCTCAGCATCCCAGAGCACCGGCACCGGATACAAAGGATTTGCCTCATGATCTGCATATTCCGCCAGCCGGGGGATATCCTCTTCCCTTAGCCCTTCTATAAACCGTGGCAGCCTGTATCGCCGCTGCATGGCCTCCACTGCGACGATAAATGCCTCTGCCGCTGCAGGGGCCGGTGTTTCCGGTGCAGCAACGCCAGCCGCCAGAGCCAGATCCCGGAGTTTATTCTCCGCAGCGGCTCCATACCGCCGAAGGACGCCGGGCAGCAGGACCGCATTTGCCAGTCCGTGCGGCGTATTATAGGCGCCGCCCAACGAATGAGCCACGGCATGGACATAGCCCACATAGGAGCGGCTGAACGCACTGCCCGCCAGATAGGCAGCCCGCAGCATACCTCGGCGGGCCTCCAGATCGTTGCCGTCATCCACGGCCGCATCCAGATAGCGGAAGATCAGCCGCACAGCCTCAAGAGCCGACGCCCGCGTTCCCGCCGTGGTCGAACGCCCGATATAGGCCTCTACTGCGTGCGTCAGGGCATCCATGCCTGTCGTGGCTGTAATAAACGGCGGCAGTGACCGCGTCAGCTCCGGATCCAGCACAGCTACCCGCGGGATCAGCGGAAAGTCGTTGATCGGATATTTATGGCGCGTTGCCGAGTCCGTAATCACCGCGGCCAGCGTTGTCTCGCTGCCGGTGCCTGCCGTGGTTGGGATCGCGATCAGCAGCGGCGGGCGGGCATGGACACGCAGAATGCCCTTCATCCGTGCCAGGCTCTGCCGGGGCTTGGCGATCCGGGCACCCACGGCCTTGGCGCAGTCAATGGAGCTGCCGCCGCCCAGACCTATAATCGCCTGGCAGCGCTCGGCCAGATAGAGTTGGCGCGCATTTTCCACATTCACGGTAGTCGGATTCGGCACAGTACCGTCAAATACAGAGCAGCCGATCCCCTGTCTCTGCAGCAGCCGTTCCAATGGCAGCGTGATCCCCCGCGAACGCACGCCCCGGTCTGTCACCAGCAGCACACGGTTGATGCCGTTTTCCCGCAGCAGCGCGGGCAGCGTCTCAATACTGTCCAGTATTCTGGGGTCGCGATAGGGTAGCACCGGCAGAGCCAGGCGCAGGCCCAGCTGAAAGGTGCGGCACCAGATCTTTCTGAAGGTATTCATTGCACCTTATCCTCCTCTTTTTCACAATAAGCCCGCAGATTTGCGCAGATATGCTCCAATGACGCATAAAAATTGGCTCTCTGCCCCTCTGTAAGCCCCGCTCCACCGGACTCGACCGCACTGTCAGACAGCTCGGCTACTCGATCGGCCATTTTTTCTCCCTCCGCTGTCAGCCGGATGGGCGCCCGGTAGCCCTCGCCCCGGCAGACCAACGCCCGGTCCTTCAGCTCTGCAACCGTTCTGGATACTGCCGCCTTATCCTCGGCGCACCGTGCGCTCAATTCCGAAGCACTCAGTCCCTCCGGGCTGAGCCGCAGAGCATTCAGGCACATGACGTGCCTTCCGGACAGGCCCAGAGCAGCCATCTCCATGCTCTTGATCCGCTGGATCAAGCGATATGCCTCTGTAATGCCGCCAACAAAGGTTTCAAATCTTTGCATTATTACTTTCTCCCAGTTTTTCCATTTAATATTGCACATTATATCCTAAATTGTTGATTTGTCAACAATTTATTCTTCTTCCGTCATTCTGTTATATTGCACCCAAAATTACAGACAAATTATTTTACATAAATTTTATTAATCGGGGATTGCACACCGGACAAACCTTTTATATAATGTAAGCGTGTGAAAAGTTAAAGTGTATCAAGAGAACAAAAAGGAGGCGGTTCTGCATGAAGAGAACCAAAATTATCTGCACCCTGGGACCGGGGAGCGAGAACGAAGAAACTCTGCGCCAGCTCATGCGCAACGGCATGGATATTGCGCGTTTCAATTTTTCTCACGGCTCTTATGAAGAGCACAGCGCACGCTTTGCGATCTTTGACAAAGTCCGCACCGAGATGCATCTGCCTGTAGCCGCACTGCTGGATACCAAGGGCCCTGAGATGCGCACGGGTACGCTCAAGGGCGGCAAGAAAGTCACGCTTGTGGAGGGTGAAGCCTATACCCTGACCACTGAGCCCATTGAAGGCGACGCCAAGCGCGGCTATATCAACTATTCCGGCCTGACCGAGGACGTGCACCCCGGCGACTGCATCCTGATCGACGACGGCCTGATCGAGCTTCAGGTAGAATCCGTCACTGAAACGGAGATCAACTGCCGCATCAAAAACGGCGGTGAGCTGGGCGAGCGCAAGGGCGTAAACGTCCCCAATGTCCGCGTCCGTCTCCCGGCGCTGACCGAGCAGGACAAGAACGACATTGTTTTCGGCATCAATCAGGGCTTTGATTTTGTTGCTGCCAGCTTTGTGCGCAATGCCGACTGCATTTATGAAATCAAGGACATCCTGCGTGAATACCGCAGCGATATGCGCATCATCGCAAAAATCGAAAACAAGGAAGGCATCGACAATATCGATTCCATCATCAAGGCCAGCGATGCCATTATGATTGCCCGCGGCGATATGGGCGTGGAGATTCCTGCCGAGGAGGTCCCCTATATTCAGAAGGTCATCATCCAGAAGTGCAACGACGCTTTCAAGCCCGTGATCACTGCCACTCAGATGCTGGACAGCATGATCCGCAATCCCCGCCCCACCCGTGCCGAGGTAACAGACGTAGCCAACGCCATCTATGACGGCACCGACTGCGTAATGCTTTCCGGCGAGACAGCCATGGGCAAGTACCCTGTAGAGGCTCTGAAAACCATGGTGCAGATTGCTGAGAGCACAGAAAAGCATCTGGATTATGAGAAGATCCTGGCCAAGCGCAGTGTGTTCCGTAAGAATGACACCTCCACCGCAGTGGCCTATGCCTCTGTGGCAACCGCCCTGCATTTGAACGCCAAGTGCATCATCACTCCCACTATGAGCGGCTTCACCGCCCGTCTGATCAGCCAGTTCCGTCCCGCCACGCCAGTGGTCGCCACCTCTCCCCGCGAGGCTGTTCTGCGCCGCATGCAGCTGTACTGGGGCATTCGTCCCATTTACTCTCACGAGGAAATGCACACAGAAGTGATCGTCAGCTCTGCCGTTACTGCCGCCATGCTGGAAAATATCGTCCGCCCCGGCGACATTGTGGTCATGACTGCCGGTCTCCCCGCCGTAAATGTCCAGATGGGCGAACGGGGTGAGACAAACGTTATGCGTGTCATCACCGTCAAGAGTGAACCCAACAAATAAATTTCTGTCTTTGTTCAAGGCCGCCTTAACTATAAGGCGGCCTTTTTGTCCGCAGCTAAGCTCCGCATTCTAAGCCTCCCCTGTGTAAGGGGAGGTGGATCGGCGCAAGCCGAGACGGAGGGGTTGCCGTTCAGCCCTCCGGCTATCCCCCGCGGAGAGCATGGGGGCTCAAGGGGCACCTG
>CAKTGW010000132.1 GCA_934561725.1 uncultured Oscillospiraceae bacterium | reverse complement strand
GCCACAGAGGGTGGCTGTACTGAATGGCCAGATACTCCGGTGTTCCTTTACCCGGCACCTGCGGCAAATCCTGCACATTCTCAGCCACACGCCGCAAAACGGCATTGACCATTCCGGCCGCCCGGGGATTATGCGCCTTGGCCAGCGCTACCGACTCGCTTACAGCCGCATGAGCCGGGATCCGATCCATAAACAGCAGCTGATACACACCCATTCGAAGAATGTCCAGGATCTTGGGCTCCAACCTGCTGCTTTTCGTCGTGCTGTAGCAGTCAATATAAAAATCACAAAGCGCACTGTTCTGCTGCACACCGGTGCACAGCCGGGTACACAGTGCAGCATCCCGCCCATCCAGTGCCGCATCAGAAAGGACACTGTCTATCAATGCATCCGACCAGGCGCCATTTCTCCGGCATTTTTCCAGAATACTCAGCGCCGCGGCACGGGGTGTTTTTTTCATTCCGTCACCTCTATGGGATGTCCGCGCAGATAATCGGCCGCGGCCATACGCTTGCCGCCGGGTGTCTGCAGCTGCGTGATCCGCAGGGTCTGTCCTCCGGAACAGGCTATTTCAATGCCGCGCTTGTCCGCAGTAACCACTGCACCGGGCTGCTTATCCGTCCTGTTTTCCGTGTACTGCGCACCATAGACCTTGAACACTGTCCCGCCCAGCTCCATAGTTGCGCAGGGCCAAGGATTCAGTCCGCAGATATGCTTCACGATCTCCCGGGGCTGCTTTGTCCAGTCTATGGGACTCATCTCACGCGAAAGCATATGGGCCTGTGTAGCTTCCTCTTCGTTCTGCTTCTCACGCGGAGCGGTCCCGGCCTCCAGATCCCGTATGGTGCGTACCAGCAGCTCTCCTGCCATGGGGCAGAGGCGCTCAAACAGCTCACCGCTGGACTCAAATTCCCCGATCTCGGTCTGTGTTTTATAGATCATATCACCGCTGTCCAGTGCGGGAGCAATATGCATACTGGTCAGTCCGGCATACTTGTCCCCGTTGAGCACCGACCACTGCACCGGCGCGCTGCCGCGATATTTGGGCAGCAGAGATGCATGGATATTGATACATCCATAGTGCGGCAGATCAATGATATACTTGGGAATGATCCGTCCGTAGGCTACTACGGCGATCAGATCCGGCTTCAGTTCCTGAAGAATATGCAGAGCGCCGCCATCCTTCAGCGTTTCCGGCTGATAAACCGGGATATTGTGGGCCAAAGCCAGCTCCTTTACCGGGCTGAAGCTCATTTTCATACGGCTGCGGGGCTTATCCGGCTGGGTGAACACACCCACCACCTGGTATCCGGCTGCAAGGACGGCATCCAGAGACGCCGCTGCAATATCCGGTGTTCCCATGAACACGATCCTCATTCTTCCTCATCTCCGGTCTCAAGCTCTTCGGGATCCAGGATCCGGGTCGCCTTCTCCAGGAAGAGATGGCCGTCCAGATGGTCGATCTCATGGCAGAAGCAGCGGGCAGTCAGGCCGTGGCCCTCCACCTCAAAATATTCGCCGTCCCGGTCTTGTGCGCGCACCTTGACATAGTCCGGGCGCGTGACCTCACCGAACACACCGGGAACGCTGAGGCACCCCTCAGCGCCTGTCTGTTCGCCGGAATACTCGATGATCTCCGGATTGACCAGTTCATAGAGGATCTCGTCCTCATCCTCTTCCACATTGGTCTCCAGAACAACAACAGCGCGGCGCAGAACGCCTACCTGCGGTGCCGCCAGGCCAACGCCGCCGCTCTCCAGCAGTGTATCTCCCAAATCGTCCAGCAGCTGATGCAACCGGTCGTTAAAATCAGTAACCACGCGGCACTTCTTTCCCAGTACCGGATCCTCCTGTGTACGTATTACTCTGATTGCCATATCCATATCTCCTAATCTCCGGGGTTCAGATCCGCATAAAGCGACACACCCCTGAATTCTTTTGCAGTATTGCAATAAATAAGCATGCGCGCAATTGCGCTGCGTACAGCGCCGCCATTTGCCCCGCTGACCGTGACCCGGTAACGAAAACGGTTATTCACCCGAACCACCGGCAGCGGTGCCGGCCCCAGCACACGCAGGCCATCTATATTTTTAAGTGTCTCTCTCAGCTGATCCCGCACAAAGGCGCAACAGCGCACTACGCTGCCCTCATCCGTACCTGATGCCGTGACGGCATAGAGCTCTGCAAAGGGCGGCGCCATCTGCATTTCACGCAGATAGATCTCGGAATGATAAAAGCTGTCATAGTCCTGCTCCGCAGCCTGCCGGATGGTCTGGTTTTCGGGCGTCAGTGTCTGGATCACGGCCCGACCGGGCTTGTCCCCGCGTCCGCTCCGTCCAACGACCTGTGTGATCAGCGAAAATGTCCGTTCTCCGGCGCGATAATCGCCGGAATACAGACTCTGGTCTGCCGAGATCACTCCAACGAGCGTGACATTTTCAAAATTCAATCCCTTTGTGACCATCTGTGTGCCGACCATGATGGGGATATTCTCTTCACGGAAGCGTTTTAACAGGACCTCATGACTTCCGGCCGGCGCCACCGAATCCGTATCCATCCGGAGGATCTCCGTATCCGGAAACAATGCCGACAGTTCCTCGACGACCTTCTGTGTCCCGGCACCCACATATTTCAGTTCGCCGCCGCAGTCCGGACACTGGGCATCCACGCGCACGGAATAGCCGCAGTAGTGACACATCAGCCGCCGGTTTGCACTGTGATAGGTCAGACTGACGCTGCACCGCGGGCACTGATAAGTAAAGCCGCACTCGGCGCAGGTGACAAGCTTGCTGGCTCCGCGGCGGTTCAGAAACAGGATCGTCTGTTCGCCGTGTTCAAGATTGCTGCGGATCTCCTTCTGGAGCACAGAGCTGATGCTGCCGCCGTTGCCGGCCCGCAGCTCCAGCTTCATATCCACAATGCGTACCTGCGGCAATTCCATCCGGTTATAGCGTTCAGGCAGCGCAAAGTAGGCATATCTGCCCTGCTCCGCAAAATAACGGCTCTCGATATCCGGCGTAGCAGAGCCCAGAAGCAGCAGGGCATCCGACGCAGCGCAGCGGTATTTTGCCACATCCCGGGCGTGATACCGCGGCGGATTTTCGGATTTATACGTATCCTCCTGCTCCTCATCAATAATAACCAGTCCAAGCTCACGCACCGGCGCAAACACGGCGCTGCGCGTGCCGATGACTACTCTGGCCTCGCCCCGGCGGATCCGCTTCCATTCATCATAGCGCTCACCGATCGCCAGACTGCTGTGCAGGACCGCAACATCAGTGCCGAAATGTGCCGAAAAGGTCTCGATCATCTGGGGCGTCAGTGCGATCTCGGGAACCAGCAGGATCGCTCCTTTTCCCTGCTCAAGCATATCCGCGATCAGGCGGATGTAAATAGTTGTTTTTCCACTGCCGGTCACGCCGAAAAGCAGGGCGCATTGCGCTTTCTCCCGTCTTGACAGAGCGCATATTCCCGCATAGGCCTGTTGCTGGCTCTCATTGAGCGACGGCAGCGGACGTATTTCCGTTGGCGCGGAGACAGGGCTGCGATAAATTTCCTCGGCCTCTATTTTCAGATAGCCGTCCCGCGCCAGCTTATTTACAGTAGCGGAGGTACAGCCTGTAAAATAGCTGATCTCCTTGACAGCGGCACGGCCGACGGCGCACATCAGCTCCAGGACCGCGGCCTGATGGGGCGCCCGGCGTTTTTTCTGTGCAGCCAGCGCCATTGCCTCTTCTGCCGGGATCGCAAGCTCTGCGGCAGCCACCGTTTTATCCCGGATGCGCCGCAGCTCCTGTGCATTGACCTCCAGTACACCTTTTTTGACCAGGGCGCTGAGGGCTCCGCCGGGATTCTGTCCCGCAAGAGCCGATTCAATAGTTTGCAGTGGGCACTTTCCTTCGTTGGCAAAAATGACATCCAAAACCGCAGCCTCACGGGCTGATTTTCCGGCCGCCGCATAGGCATTTGTCCGGTCATAGCCCGGAGCCAATGTATAGATTGACTGAATCGAATACCACAGTCCTGCCGGGAGCATAGCCTTGACCGCGTCATAGACCGTGCAGAAAAAGCGTTCACGCATCCACATAGCCAAACGAAGCATGCTGCTGTCCAGCACCGGTGATTCATCCAGAACGTTCTCAATGTATTTCAGCTTCTGATCTGCCTTCGCCTCGCCAAAAGCCAAGATGATCCCCTCTGATTTTCGATTTCCCCGCCCAAAGGGGACTGTCACCCGCACGCCCGGCTGTGCCATATCTTTCAGCTCATCCGGGATCAAATAATCGAACGGCCGATCGACCCAATATGTTGCCGCGGAAACGGCAATTTTAGCTGTTTTTCCCGGCATTATGTGCCTCCATATCTGCTACAGGCCATGCAGCTAAAGAGAAATCGTCGGCGGGAGTGTAAAACGCCCCCGCCGAAACAGCCCTTATTCTTCTGCGGGCTCTTCAGCCCCAGCTGCCGGAGCAGCAGGCTGCTCCTCGCGCTCTACAGCAACGAGCTCACCGCTGTAGACCTCATTGATTGCATCAGAAACCGGCTTCTCATCGGAAGGCTCTCCGCTTTCCTCCTGCTCTGCCGCGATC
>CAKTGW010000131.1 GCA_934561725.1 uncultured Oscillospiraceae bacterium | reverse complement strand
GTTCATAGGCCGGAACCTCAGAAAAAACAGAGAGGGCCTCATTAATAACGAAGAAGGGGTCCGTAAAAATGAAGCGGCTGTTTGGAAGCAGTGCCGCGTCCAGACCATTGTAAAACAACTCGTCCGGCCGCTGAGAATAGTGCTTGTCAAAGGCCATTTTACGCAGATAGACCGGTGCGCTCCGGTTCAGCTCGAGAAAGGTTCTCAGTCCGCCGCCGTGGTCAAAGTGGCCGTGGCTGAGTACAGCTAGATCTGCCTGTGTAAGATCAATGCCCAGCGCGGCGGCATTTTCGGCAAAGGCACCGCTCATACCGGTGTCAAAGAGAATGCGCAGCCCGGCGGCTTCAATGTAAAAGGAAAGGCCGTGCTCGGTGTGCAGAGAGTCAGATTTGCAGGTGTTTTCCATGAGAGCTGTAATTTTCATGAAGAAGCTTCCTTTCAAACTGAAATTGAGGATCGGTTTATTTTAGCGGATGGGAATGATTATCATATCCGACTGAGCGCTGCAAGGATTTGTAGACATACAGTATTCATGAAAGCCCGGCGCGGTAGCGCAGAGAGAAAAAGACCGTGAGAAGCAGGCAGAGAGACTCTGAAAGGAACGTAGAGAGCCACAGCGCATTGCCGCCGAACAGCAGGGATGTGACGGCCAGCGACAAAAGCAGCAGGACAAAGCTGCGGCCCACGGAGATGGGAAAGGCATAGGCCGGCAGCTCAATAGCCGTGAAGTATCCGGCCATGACCACATTGAAGCCGGTGATCAGGAAGGAAAGGGCAAAGAGGCGCAGGGCGTGTACTGTATAGCTGAACAGCGCAGAGCTCCGCTCAAGAAACAGGGCAACGATATGGGAAGAGAAAAGCTCTGACAGGCCAAAAAGCACCAGAGAGAACGCGGCTGCCGCGGTCAGCCCGTAGCGGAGCAGACGGAGGCAGGTGCCCTCTTCACCGGCACCGAGATGAAAGCTGACCAGCGGCTGGATCCCCTGAGAGATGCCGCTCATGGTCATCAGGACCAATGTGTTGACATAGCTGATAACCGTATAGCTCGTCACCTTGTCCTCACCCAGGACGCGGATAATGGCCAGGTTAAAGGCAAAGATGACCAGACCGTTGGAGAGCTCGGTAAGCCCTTCGGAGAGACCCAGCGGAATGATGCGGCGGTATATCCCGGGATTCCAACCGAAAAAGCCGAAACAAAGCCGTTTGTTCCGGAAAAGAAAATAAAAGACAAAAATAAACGTGGACGTGACCTGGGCCAGCCCGGTGGCCAGGGCGGCACCCCAAACGCCCCAATGCAGGCGCATAACAAACACATAATCCAGCAGAACATTCATCAGTGCGCAGGAGCAGACGCCGATGGTGCTCACATGGGGAGCTCCGTCTGATTTTACCTGTACCTCTAGGTTATAGGAGACGGCAAAAAATACCGCAAAGGGCGCGATCGTGCCTATGTACTGCTTTACATAGTCCAGAGTGTCGCGGCCGCCGCCCAGAAAGCGGGCGATAGGCTCAAGAGCAAATAACGTCATGCCGCTCAGCAAAAAACACAGAATACTTACTACCACCAGGTTCTGATTAAAGCAGCGGCAGGCCTCTTCCCGGCGGCCCATGCCAAGCGATATGGAGATCAGTGTGGAGGTGCCTACGGCAAACAGAAGTCCTACCGCAAAGATCAGATTTACATAGGGAATGGAAAGGTTGACGGCAGCCAGTGCGTGCTCTCCGACGCCGTGGGAGACGAACATGCCGTCCACCATGGAATACAGGGAAAATATCCACATGGATGCGATGGAAGGGAGAACAAATTTAAAAAATTTTCTGGGGAGAGACACGATAAAACCTCCTGAAGTGTCCTGCGGAGATGACCGCTGCCCGGCGGTTGACATATGCACGGGTTCGGTGGTATATTCAAAAGTAGTTCGATCAAAGTTATAGGAGGAGAGACTCTTGAAGAAAAATGATATTCTGATCACTTATGGCAGCCGGCCGGAGGAGATGGCAAAGGAGATCCTTGCAGCCGCAAAAATTGAAGAGCTGATCGGTTCCACGGACAAGCGCATCGGCCTGAAGCCCAATCTGGTCGTAGCTAACCCAGCCAGCACCGGTGCAACGACGCACCCGGAGATCCTGGCAGGTACCATTGAGTATCTTCAGGAGCGCGGCTATAAAAATATTACGATCCTTGAAGGCAGCTGGGTAGGCGACCGGACAGCGTCCGCTTTCAGCCGCTGCGGCTTCAATGATCTGGCGCGCCGCTATAAGGTCAATATTGTGGATGAGCAGCACGATACCTATCAGGAATACGACTGCAAGGGCATGAAGATCAATATCTGCGATGAGGCCATGAGCATGGACTTTATGATCAATATGCCTGTGCTGAAGGGCCATTGCCAGACCTCCGTTACCTGTGCCTTGAAAAACAACAAGGGCGTGATCCCCAATACCGAAAAACGCCGCTTCCATTCTCAGGGACTGGACCGCCCGATCGCTCACCTGAATACAGTGGCAAAGAACGACTTTATTCTGGTAGACGGCATCTGCGGAGACCTGGATTTTGAAGAGGGCGGCAACCCGGTTCCCATGAACCGTATGCTGGGCTGCCTGGATCCTGTGCTGTGCGATGCTTATGTCTGCGATCTGATGGGCTATGATATCAGCGAGGTACCCTATATCGGCCTGGCGGCCAAGCTGGGTGTGGGCTGTGCCGATACCTCAAAGGCCAATGTGATCGAACTGAAGCAGCCGGAGGAAAACCTCCGCAGCCTCAGAAGCGGACGGGCTGTACAGCGTCTGGCAAAGTATACTGAGCCCAAGGACGCCTGCTCTGCCTGCTACGGCAGCCTGATCCATGCGCTGAAGCGCCTGGACGATAAGGGCTATCTCCGCCGCTTGGACAAGCCTATCTGCATTGGGCAGGGCTATAAGGGCTGCGAGGGTGAGGTCGGCGTAGGCAGCTGCACCTGCGGCTTTGCCAAGAGCCTGAAGGGCTGCCCGCCCAAGGCGATCGATATCTATAACTTTATCTACGACGAGATCCTCTGAGCCGCAGATACCTATAGCATACCAGAAAGTACAAAATAAATCTACCGTATATGCTCAGATCCCCGGAAAACATATAGGTTTTCCGGGGATCTGTATATTTTATCGGCTCAATATCCGGCTGATATGACGGTCGCAGAGGGCATAAAGCCCATCAAAATCCACGTGGGGATTGTACAGGGCTTCAATTTCATCGTGCAGGGCTTTGGCTTCCCTCAGTTCGGCAGTGGCCTCGTCAAGGAGCGCGCCGCGGAGTCTGGCTTCAACGCGCAGCTTCCGGCGGAAAAGCTGGACGCGCTCTTTGGGTATTAATGCATCCAGCCGCACATTGCGCGTGAATTGAGGTGCATCGCCAAACTTCGGGCGGCTGGCAACAAAGCCCAGAGAGAGCCCGGGGAGCAGAAGCGCTTCCAGACGGTCGGGATGGAGCGGATCATGGCAGAGGACGGATTCCAGTCTGCGGAGAGATGCAGCCCCGGCCAATGTGCGCAGATAGACATCAGCCAGCCCGTATTCATCATCCAGCGCATAGACCCGGCTGCAAAGCGTCTGTACGGTGTCATACAGGCGGATGCAGCCTGCACAGCTGATGGCGCTGAGAAAGCGGTGCTTTTCCTGACCGTCCAGGGGATGGACAGAGCGCCCAAATTCGCGTTCTGCCGTGCCGCAGGCACGGCGCCGTGCACTTTCGCGCTCTGCGTCGGTGACAAATCCGGCCAGCCGGCTGGGATCCAGCTGGCCGGCAGCGGCCAGCAACGCATAGATATGTTCGTACATTCCTTTGTAAATGCAGTTCAGCTCGGCCAGACGCGGGCGCAGGGGCAAAAGCTCGTTCATGCGGTAAAAGGCGCCCAGATCCAGATAGGCATCGCCCGCGGCGGGCAGAACGGCATCCATGTTGTGCGGTGCGGTGGCATCCGCATAGGCCAGATGCTTTTGGGGGATATAGATGCCGTCCAGAGAGTCCGGATCACCGGAGCAGCGTATGTATTGAACTTCCAGCCCGGCGTTCTGCGCAGCGGTGCCGATCCTGCGCATGAAGCTGGATTTGCCGCAGCCCGGTCCGCCCTTGATCAGCCAGAGAAAATCTCCGCCGCTCCGGTCTGCAAAGCCCTCGTACAGTGAACTGAAGCCGTTCCGGGAGTTGGCGCCCAGAAAAAAGTAAGCTGCATTTTTCATGATCTTGTATCCTGCCTTTCGGCCGTCCCGGCGCTGCCGGACGGCGTATATTTGCTGTCAGTAACAGGATATGCGCCGGCAGTTTGGCATGACAAAGAGAAAAAACGGGAATTTGTATGATGTGTTGCCGGGAAGAAAAAACAGATCTCATCTGAGGAGAGAATTTTTCCCGGGAACGGACAAGAAGCGGGCTGTGATGGCATTGACAGCGCCGCCGGATTGTGCTAATCTACCTATCATTGCAGTATGTTTAATTGTGGATGTGAGGAAGGATCATGCTTAACCAATTTTCCAGAACGCAGCTTTTATTGGAGCGATCCGGCATGGAGCGCCTGTTCCATGCTCGCGTGGCGGTATTCGGTATAGGCGGCGTAGGCGGCTATAC
>CAKTGW010000130.1 GCA_934561725.1 uncultured Oscillospiraceae bacterium | reverse complement strand
GTGCGCTTTCAAGGGCGCAACGGAACGTAGCGGATGCAGGTCGAAGGCAGGCGCAGAGCAGTGGAGCTTGTGAGGATGCGGGGCAACCCCTCCGGCTCGCAAGCTCGCCGCCTCCCTTACACAGGGGAGGCGTAGGTGGCGGCAAGACAGGGCTCCCCTTGGGCTCAAGGGGGGAGATTTGGATAGTTTTCGGCTTGTCTCAATGCATACATATCACAAAAAGCAGTGCGGATAGGGTCTGAATTTTATATTTATTGGCAGTTTACATCTATGGTGCAAAGTGCTAAAGTGTTTATATCGGAAGATAAATGAAAAGGGGATATTACAATGGACAAAATGGACATGGAATTTCTGCGCAAGCTGCCTACGCCCAAGGAGCTGAAGGAGCAGTTTCCCGTCAGTGCAAAGATAGAAGAGATCAAGGAAAAACGAGATAATGAGATCCGGGATATTTTTGAGGGAAAGAATGATAAGCTGCTGCTGATCATCGGACCCTGCTCGGCCGATCATGAGGATGCCGTGCTGGATTATATCAGCCGTCTGCGCAAAGTGCAGGATAAGGTGGCCGACCGGATCTTTATTATTCCCCGTATCTATACCAATAAGCCGCGTACCGTGGGTACGGGCTACAAGGGCATGCTGCATCAGCCGGATCCCGAAAAGAAGAGCGATATGCTCAAGGGAATCATCACGATCCGCGAGCTGCATACCCGCGCCGTGGAGGAGACCGGATTTACCTGTGCGGACGAAATGCTTTATCCGGAGAATCACCGCTACCTTTCCGACCTGCTGTCCTATGTGGCCGTCGGCGCCCGCTCGTCAGAGGATCAGCAGCATCGCCTGACGGCCAGCGGCATCGGCATCCCTGCCGGTATGAAGAATCCTACCGGCGGCGAGATCAGCGTGATGATGAACTCCATCCAGGCCGCGCAGTCCAAGCATACCTTCCTTTATCGCGGCTGGGAGGTCAAGAGCCCCGGAAATCCGCTGGCTCACGCCATCCTGCGCGGCTATGTGGACAATCTGGGCAATAATGCACCGAACTATCATTATGAGGATCTGCAGCACCTCTATGAGCAGTATCAGGAGCGCGGACTGGCCAATCCTGCGGTTATCGTGGATACCAACCATTCCAATTCGGGCAAGAAGTATCTGGAACAGATCCGTATTGCCAAAGATGTTATGCACAGCTGCCATGTATCTCCTGAGATCCGCGGTCTGGTCAAGGGACTGATGATCGAGAGTTATATTGAGGACGGTGCTCAGAAGGTAGAAGAGCACTGCTACGGCAAATCCATTACAGATCCCTGCTTGGGATGGGAGAAGACTGAGCGCCTGATCTATGATCTGGCAGAGCTTTGGTAAACCATACAAAGAATGAACAGGCCAGCCGCAGAGTTGGGTCAGGAGGGCCCATTCCCTGAGGACTGGCCTGTGTTCGACTACGGACATTTACAAGGGGTATTTCATGGACAAACTATTTCAGAAATTTTTGCGGAGCGGAATTGACCTCTCATCCGTGGGAGTGGAGCGGCGTGAAGAGAATGAATCCTACTTCTGTACGCCCAAAGGTGCGGCTGTCTTTGGCTGGGCGGGCGTGGACGGTATCCACTTCTGCTTCATTCGAGGATTCGGCAGTATGGTTTTTGCCGTCAGTCCGATGAACTCCGCTCCGGACTTTGTCCATCCACTGGCGAGAAATTTTGCTGATTTTCTGCGGCTTCTACTTGCCTGCGGCGATGCTGCGGCGCTTGAACAGGCCTGGATGTGGGATGAAGCACAGTTCGGAGCCTTTCTGCAGGAGAATCCGCCCACGTCGGAACAGCGGCAGGTGCTTTCTCAGGCTGCCGAGGAGCTGAAGCTGACGCCCATGGAGCAGCCGTGGAGGTATATCAGGGAGCTGCAATCGGCTTTTGATTATGGGAAGATCAGGTATACAAAAGAGTACTATGATCTTGACCTGAATCCGGATACAGAACTGACCATCCCGGAGTGGAAAGTCTACTTTGAGGGAAATTTTTGGGGACATTCGGGAAAAGACCGTGCCGGAACAGAAATCCGAGTAGATAAGCATTTTGAATGGGCCGGGCACCATTGGTGCGTTCCTGCGGCGTATTCTTGCAGCAAGGGTCTCGTCATGGACTTCTGTATGTGTACCCCCACAGAGGACATTTACAGGTTTATGAAGAAATGGGATTTACACCCCGAAAACGACTCCTGCGAATACTTCCCGCAGGAGCAGCAAATGCAAATAGATTTAGACAATCCGCTTTGTCTTGACTTTATTCCTTGTTTGGAATTGAACGGAAAGACGATGCAGACATCCCATGGCTGCTCTGTGGTCTTTAATCCATGTTTGCCAGATGGGATGGTCAACGAAGCGGAAGCAAAGTGGGCATTGGAACACTATGGTTTGGATACATCCTATGGATGGATGATTTTCAGGGCAGCTTTTCCGTGGACAAGCAAACGCCGTCCTGAAATAAGATCCCTCTCCCTTACGATGGAGCAGCAGCCGTGCCGTGTTCCCGGTCCGCATTTCAGGGTGTATACGCCCGGTGATGTATTTGTTTTCTTACATCCGGTCAGCGGGACGGAATACACGCTGACTGTGCAGGACTTGGAGCGGCAGACGCTCTCACGGAAATATTCCGGCTCAGAGCGGTGGTTTTATCCAACGCATTTCACAGTTATGAGCTATACGCTCTCTCCGGAAGCGAAGGAGATCTCGATCTGTGACTGCGCAGAGAGCGATCAGCCCTTGGAAATCATGCCGGATGAGGCTTCGGCAGAGGGAAATTGTGCCGGAAGCATCGGGATCATCGGCGGCGCGGACGGACCGACTGCGATCGTGTTGGGCGGACATAAGCAGGACGGACTCTGTGCCGCATGCTCGGCTCTGCACTTTGAGCCGGTGGCGGAAGCTGTGGAGTGGCGTGTGCAGTTTGACGTAAAGTCCTTTGACCGGATGGTGTTCCCGCTGATATAGCGTCCCGGGCTGAAAACATCGGAATGCTTTGGGGGGATTGCTGTGGTTCAACACAAGAAAACAATACTGGCAGATCTGACTCTTCTTTTAGTTGCGATCATATGGGGCGGCGGTTTTGTCGCCGGAAAAATGGCGATCGGCGGAACAGCGCCGTTTGCTGTTCTTGCGTACAGATTTGGATTTGCGGCTTTGCTGACATTTTTGATATTTTTTAAGCGGATCATTCACTGTGATCCTGACGCGGCAAAAAGAGGAATATGCATCGGTGCCTTACAGGCAGCTGCATTGGGAGTACAGCTGACCGGGCTCCAGTATACGACCAGCGCCAAGCAATCCTTCCTGTGCACGGCCTATGTTGCAATGGTTCCCTTTATCAGCTGGCTTCTGCTGAAGAAAAGAATACATGTCAGAGAGCTGGTATCCGGCTTTATCGCGCTCGCGGGAATCGCACTGATCAGCCTGGAGGGCTCTCTGCGGATGGGACTCGGAGATAGCCTGAGTCTTGGCTTTGCTCTGCTGTTTGGCGTTCAGATCGTACTGATCGGGAAATTTGCAGCTGAAAAGGCCGACGCTTTTGTCCTGTCGTTCTTTCAGTTCCTGTCGGCCTTTGTCCTGTCACTGCTCATCTGTCTGCTGCGTGGGGAGAATATGGTTATCCATGGAAGAGAAGCGCTTGCCGGAGTTTTGTATCTGATCCTGTTCAATACGGTTTTTGCATTTATTGCTCAAAATGCAGCCCAGCGCTATACGACAGACACGATGGCGTCATTGATCCTGAGCCTGGAATCCCTTTTTGGCTTCATGTGTTCCATACTCTACTATCATGAAACGCCAGGGAGCAGGTTTTTTGCAGGTGCTTTGCTGTGCTTTTCCGCAATTTTGCTCAATTCCTGCAAGGGAAACAAGAAAGCTTAGCTTTCAGACTGCTTTTCAATATAAAAAGACCCCAGTCCGCTTGAATGGACCGGGGTCTTGCTTTTAGCGTATTTACTGCCCGACGGCCAGTTGGGCGTCCTTTTTCTTAAGATAGAAATACATGGAGACATGGAAGAAAATCATGAGCACCCAGCCGGTTCCGGCGGCCATAGCTACGGCGGCCAGTCCCATCCGGCCGACCAGCAGATTGGAGAGAAGGGCACGGATCGCAATATGGGCGGTGGTGCCGATAACGGGTACGCTCATATGGCCTGTACCGCGGTAATAGCCGACGAATGCATAGCCAGCATAGCAGAGCGTATAGAACAGGGCGATAAGGCGCAGGTAGCTGATACCGTAAGACAGCTCCAGAGGATCGTCACCGCTCAGGAAAATACGGATACCCGGCTCAGCAAAGACGATCATGATGCAGGACAAGCCCAGTCCCAGAAGCAGCAGCGTACACAGTCCGCGGCGGAAGCCCTGCGCCAGACGCTTGAATTGACCGGCACCGTAGTTCTGGGAAGCAAAGACGGAGATGGAAGCGGAACCGCTCTCGCCCAGCGCGCTGAGGAAGCCCTCCAAACGTGTAGCTGCGGTAAAGGCGGCGATGCCGGGGGTGTCCAGCGTGTTTACCGCGCCCTGAACGAGGATCTTGCCGATATACAAGCTGGACTGCTGCAGTGCAGAGGCACAGCCAAAGCTGAAGGTCTTGCCCAGCAGC
>CAKTGW010000129.1 GCA_934561725.1 uncultured Oscillospiraceae bacterium | reverse complement strand
GTATGGTGCTGTGCATCTGCGCGGTGCCGTTCCTGCCGGCCAATATTCTTAACCGGCTGCTGACGATCTTCAATACGGCAGACAGCTCAATCTATACCCGGGCATATATTTATTCCGCCATGGGGAAGCTGATCGCGCTGCATCCCCTGTTTGGTGTGGGATTGGGTGCTGCCGCTGTGCGCCATGGAGTCTATGCCGACGGCGTTTATGAGGCCAAGGCGATTTTTATCCACGGCCACAATATCTATTTGCAGATCTGGGGCGAAATGGGCATTTTTGCACTGATCGCGTTTATTGGCAGCATGGTTTTTGCTGTCCGGGGCGGCTTGCAGATGCGCCGGACAGAAGATGGTGTTTTGCGGGCAGTGGCCGTGGGTACGGCCTGCGGCCTGTGTGCCAGTCTGTTTTTCGGCATTACAGACTATGCCTGGAGCTATCCCAGAGTCATGGTGCTGTTCTGGTTTGTTTTTGCACTGATCCCGGCGGCGCTTCGCCTGAAAAATGAAAAGGAAGCAGGTAAATAACGATGGAAAAGAAAAAAGGTATGATTTTCGGCAAGCTCAATATTATTGATCTGGCCATTATTCTGGTCATCATTGCCGCCGTGGCATTTTTTGCCAACCGCTTTATGACCACAGGCACCGTGACCACAGTACCCGACAAGGTACAGATCGTGTTCTTTGAGGAAGAGTGTCCCGAGTTTGTGCCGGAGCAGACCCATGTGGGCGACCCTGTAATGGACGGCACTACGAACAACTCTCTGGGTGTTGTTACCGACGTGAAGGTGGACAAGTCCATTACCTACAGCATCAACCAGAATACCAACGAGGTCACGCTGGGCAGCAAGGAAGGCTATGTTTCCGCCTATATCACGGCTGAGTGTGAGGGCACGCTTACAGATAACGGCGTGGTCATCGGCGGTACGCTGTACTCTGTGGGTCATACCATTGTGCTCCACGCGGGCTATGGTAAATACTATCTGGTCATCTATTCCATCGAGGGTCTGGATTGATCCGGAGAAGAGCGATTTTGCGTCCCCTGTTCAGAGAACAGGGGACGCTTTTTTATAAGCGCATCTACTTGACAGAATTGCATAATCGGGATAAAATATTATGAATGGTTTTTGAGGATTTTGGGGAAATCCTCAATACAGTCATAACAAATCGGGGGAGGGCAGATCTGGCAGCCCTGCCCGCACATTCCTCCGTCGAATTTCTGCCAAATACTAGAAAGAATTGGAGGTGTGTTTGCTTACTATGCCTGATGGTGTTATATTTTACATCGGTACTCTTGTATTGATACTGGTGTTCAGCATTATATCATTTCTGGGTGGTATCCATTACCGCAAAAAGGTTTCGGAAAAAGAGATCGGCTCTGCCGAGACAGAGGCTACGCGCATCATTAATGATGCCATAAAAAGTGCCGAGACCAAAAAAAAGGAACTTCTCCTGGAGGCAAAGGAAGAAATACACAAGTCCCGCACAGAGTTTGAGCGGGAGAGCAAGGTCCAGCGCAACGAGCTGCAAAGAGAAGAGCGCCGGATCCAGCAAAAGGAAGAGCAGCTCGACAAAAAGAGAGAGGCAATTGATAAGAAGAACGAGTCTTTGACCCGTAAGCTTTCTGAGGTGGACGCACAGAAGGAAGAGGTCCGCCTGGTCAAGAAAAGCCAGCTGGAAATGCTGGAGAAAATTTCCGGTTACACTGTAGAGGAAGCAAAGCAATATCTTATCAGCAATCTGGAATCCGAAGTTACACATGAAAAAGCCATGAAGCTGCGCGAGCTTGAGGCCCAGTTCAAGGACGAAGCCGATAAGCGCGCCAGAGAGATTATTGCGCTGGCCATTCAGCGCTGCGCTGCGGACCATGCCAGCGAGGTAACAGTCTCTGTCGTACCTCTCCCCAACGACGAGATGAAGGGCCGCATTATCGGCCGTGAGGGCCGCAATATCCGTTCTATCGAGCAGCTGACCGGTGTGGATCTGATCATTGACGATACACCGGAGGCAATCACTCTCTCCAGCTTTGATCCCGTCCGCCGTGAGGTGGCCCGCATTGCTCTGGAGAAGCTGATCACAGACGGACGCATTCACCCTGCCCGTATTGAAGAGATGGTGGCCAAGGCTCAGAAAGAGGTCAACGCCGTCATTAAATCCGAAGGTGAGCGTGCCACCTTTGAGACCGGTATTCACGGTCTGCATCCTGAGATCATCCGCCTGCTGGGCCGGCAGAAATTCCGTACCAGCTATGGCCAGAATGTGCTCAATCACTCCATAGAGGTCTCGCTGATTTCCGGCCTGATCGCAGAGGAGCTGGGTGTGGACGCAACGCTGGCCAAGCGTGCAGGTCTGCTGCATGACCTGGGCAAGAGCATCGACCACGAGGTCGAGGGCAGCCATGTGACCATCGGTGTGGATCTGGCCAAGAAGTATAAGGAGAGCCCCGAGGTCATCCATGCCATCCAGGCCCACCACGGCGATGTGGAGCCGCAGACGGTCATTGCCTGCATCGTGCAGGCGGCAGATGCCATCAGCGCATCCCGCCCCGGCGCCCGCCGCGAGAATATTGAGAACTATGTCAAGCGTCTGGAGAAGCTGGAAGAGGTCACGAAGAGCTTCCCCGGTGTGGAGAGCTGCTATGCGATCCAGGCCGGCCGCGAAGTACGCATTATGGTCAAGCCCGACGAGGTCTCTGAGGATCAGATGGTGCTCCTCACCCGCGATATTGCCAAGAAGATCGAGGCAGAGCTCACTTATCCCGGCCAGATCAAAGTGCACGTTGTGCGCGAGACCAAGGCTGTGGAATACGCAAAATAATCAGTCCAATCAAAAAGGGTGTCCGCCGGACACCCTTTTCTTGTAACAGGGGAGATCCCACCTGATGATAAAAAAGGAAACGGAAACATGAAACTCTATCTTATCGGACACAACTGCAAATATGCGGTTGAGCAGATCCTGCTCACGCTGTATCCCAATGAGCGGCCGGAATATCCCGAGGGCCAGCCCTTTGGAAGCTGCGCCGTGATCAGCTTTTCCAGAGGTGAGCATTTGGCTACGGCCAAATGCCTGATCACAGCGGATGGAAAAACCTACCACGGCAGCGCCGCGGTGCCGATGGCCGAGCTGGATGCGGATGAGCTCAGCCCGGCTCGGTGTACCCAGCGTATTGTCAAGCAGGCCTTTTATCGGGCCGCAGTGCGGCAGCTGGGTCAGAAGCCTGCGTGGGGCTCCATTACGGGGATCCGTCCGGCAAAGCTGATGGTCCCAGACCTGCAGGCGGGAAAATCACCCCGGGCCGCAATGAGTGCGTTCTGCAAGCGTTATGATGCGGACCACAGCAAGGCGCAGCTGAGCTTTTTTGCGGCCAGCGCGGGAATGCGTGTCCGCGCCCGCCTGCAGCCGAAGGATATCTGCCTGTATGTGGGTATTCCCTTCTGTCCCACCCGCTGTGCCTATTGCAGCTTTGTCTCGGCCTCGGTGCAGAAGAGCATGCACTTGGTAGAGCCCTTTTTGGAGGCGCTGTTCCGGGAGATGGAAGCCACCGCGGAGGTCATTCGTCAGCTGGGACTGCGGGTGATCTCGGTCTATGTGGGCGGCGGCACACCTACAACTCTGTCTGCGGAGCAGCTGCGCCGCCTGCTGGATGCACTGCGCTGCCATTTTGATTTGAGCCATATTGTGGAATTCTGTGTGGAAGCCGGCCGGCCGGATACGATCACGGAGGAAAAGCTGCGGGCGCTGCGGGAAGGCGGCGTGGACCGGGTAAGCATCAATCCGCAGTCCATGAATCCGCAGGTACTGAAGAACATCGGCCGCAGCCACAGTGTGGAGGATATTCTCGCTGCCTATGAGTCCGTGCGCAGAGTGGGCGGCATGCAGGTGAATATGGATCTGATCGCCGGCCTGCCCGGAGACAGCGTAGAGAGTTTTTCACATACGCTGGATCAGATTTTTGCATTTGAGCCGGAAAATATCACAGTCCATACTCTGGCGCACAAAAAGGGTACGGCCATTACGCTGTCCGGCGCGGAGCACATGGATGCGGCAGATGTGGGGCAGATGCTGATGGAGACTCACAACCGGATGATGAATCTGGGTTACTTCCCCTACTACCTCTACCGGCAGAAATTCACTGCCGGCGGCTATGAGAACGTGGGCTGGTGCAGGAAGGACTATGAAAATCTCTATAATGTGTGTATAATGGAGGAGCTATGCAGCATTATCGCTCTGGGCGGCGGTGCTTCCACCAAGCTGGTGGCACCTACAGGCCGTATTGAGCGCATTTTCTGCCCCAAATATCCACAGGAATATATTGGCGGCATTGAAAAGATCTGCATGGACAAATATAAAATAAAGGAGTTTTACGATGCCATATCTGCTCAGTGAGATCAACCGCCGGGTCAATACTGACCCCAGAGGCTTTGTTGAAGAGTGCGACCATATTTACCGGCAGCATCTGGCAAATGCCGCAGAGCGCATCATTGAAAATATGCAGCACAGCCCCATCGTGCTGCTCTCCGGCCCTTCCGGCAGCGGCAAGACGACCACGGCCATGAAGCTGGAGGAAGAACTGGAGCGCCGCGGCGTGCAGACCCATGCCATTTCCATGGATAATTATTTCAAGACCATTATTCCCAGCGAGATGCCCCGCAC
>CAKTGW010000128.1 GCA_934561725.1 uncultured Oscillospiraceae bacterium | reverse complement strand
CCTCGTAGGCGCTCATCTCCGGGATCAGATCATAGGTGGGGTAGGTCTTGGGAGAAGGGACCAGGATCTGGTTTTCTCCGGGGAAGCCGCCCTCTATGCCGCCGTCCAGGAAGAAGGTGACGTGGGCATATTTTTCCGTCTCGGCCAGACGCAGCTGGGTGTAGCCCAGCTTGCTGATGTATTCGCCAAAGGTATTTTTGATGCGTTTGGGCGGGAAAGCGATATCCACATTTTTGAACCGCTCATCATAAACCTCGGTGCAGACATACTTGAGAGGAAAAGCACCCAGGGGGCGGGGAAAATACGGAAAATCCTTATCCACAAAGGCGCTGGTCAGCTCTCTGGCGCGGTCCGGACGGAAGTTAAAGAAGATAACGGAGTCATTTGGACGGATCATACCGTCACGGTCGCAAATAATGGGACGGATAAACTCATCCGTAGTGCCATTGCAATACTTATCGTCAATAGCGGCGACGGGATCCTCTTCAAAACGGCCGTCGCCCAGAACCATGGCGCGGTAGGCGCGCTCCAGACGGGGCCAGCGGTTGTCGCGGTCCATAGCGTAGAAGCGGCCCATAATGGTGGCGATTTTGCCCACCTCCAGCTCGGCACACTTTTCCACACAGCTGCGGACAAAGGACAGGCCGGTCGTCGGGGCTACATCGCGTCCGTCCAGAAAAGCATGGATATATACGCGTTTCAGTCCCTTGTTCCTGGCCATTTCCAGCAGAGCGTAGAGAATGTCGATATGGCTGTGCACGCCGCCGTCAGACAGCAGCCCCATCAGATGCAGGCTGGTATTGTTTTTCAGGCAGTGCTCCATGGCATCGGAATAGGCTTTGTTGGTATAAAAGCGGCCGTCAGAGATCTGATCCAGGATCATGGAGAGATCCTGATAGATCACGCGCCCGGCACCGATGTGCATGTGGCCGACCTCGCTGTTGCCGATTTGACCGGCAGGGAGGCCGACATCCTCGCCGGAGGCGGCGATGGTGGTATTGGGCCACTGTGCCATGAGCTTGTCGAGAACAGGTGTCTTTGCAACATAGATCGCATTGTGCCCGTCCGGGATGCCCAGACCGAAGCCATCCATGATAATAATAGTCAGGGGGCGCTTGTTCATTATCTCACTCCTGGTGCGTTGCCGCAATGATCTTTGCAAAATCCTGACTGTTCAGCGAAGCGCCTCCGATCAAGCCGCCGTCGATATCCGGCATAGAGAGAAGAATATGGGCGTTCGCGGGGTTCATGGAACCGCCGTAAATGATGCTGATGCTCCGTGCAGTTTTTGCTCCGAAATTCTTTTTTACAACGCGCCGGATCTCGGCGCAGACCTCCTGCGCCTGCTCGTGGGTGGCTACGGCACCGGTCCCGATCGCCCAGATAGGCTCATAAGCGATGATCACGCGCTTGGCCAGCTCCTCGCTCAGGCCCGCCATTGCCGCGCTGACCTGATAGTCGATCAGCTCAAGGGTCAGGCCGCGCTCACGCTGATACTGGCTCTCGCCCACGCAAAGAATGGGACACATGCCGTTGCGGATCACGGCGCGGACCTTGGCGTTGATCTTGAAATCGTCCTCACCGTGATAGCGGCGGCGTTCGCTGTGTCCAACAATGATGTAGCGGACGCCCAGCTCCGAGAGCATGTCACAGGAGACGTCGCCGGTATAGGCGCCCTTTTCAAATTCGGATACGTCCTGAGCGCCGACTGCGATTCGGCTGAAGTCCCGTACAGCCTTGCCCAGTGCGGGGATCAGCGGTGCGGCGGCACAGAGAACTACATCGCAGCTCTTGTTTTTGGACATGGCCGCACGCAACTCGTCAATATAGCCTTTCACCCCGGAGGGGGTCATATTCATTTTCCAGTTTCCGGCGATGATCGCCTTGCGATATTTCTTATTCATGGACGCCGCCTTATTTGTCCAGCAGACAGGCCACGCCGGGCAGCTCCAGTCCCTCAATGAACTCCAGAGAGGCACCGCCGCCGGTGCTCACATGGGTCATTTTATCAGAGAGGCCAAACTTTTCCACAGCGGCCGCACTGTCGCCGCCGCCGATGATGGTGATGGCGTTGGACTCGGCCATTGCCCGGGCAACAGCCTCGGTTCCCTTGGCAAAAGCGTCAAACTCAAATACGCCCATGGGGCCGTTCCAGATCACGGTGCCGGCCTTTGCGATCTCATCGGCAAACAGCTCGCGGGATTTGAAGCCGATATCCATACCCATCATGTCGTCTGGAATGTTGGTATCACTGACGTATACAGGCTCCGCATCAGCGGAAAATTCATTTGCGGCGATGAAATCCTGAGAGTAGAGAAGCTTAACGCCCTTCTCTTTGGCCTTTGCCATCATTTCGCGGGCGTAATCCAGACGGTCATCCTCGCAGAGAGAGGTGCCGATGCGGCCGCCGTTGGCTTTGACAAAAGTGTAGGCCATACCGCCGCCGATGATCAGAGTGTCCGCTTTATCCAGCAGGCTGTTGATCACGCCCAGCTTGTCTCCGACCTTGCTGCCGCCCAGAATGGCGACCAGAGGACGGACAGGGTTGGCCAGTGCGCCGCCAATGACCTCCAGCTCTTTCTCTACAAGGAAGCCGGATACGGCGGGCAGATATGCGGCTACGCCGGCAGTAGAGGCGTGCGCGCGGTGGACGGTGCCAAAAGCATCAGAGACGTAAACATCTGCCATGGAAGCGAGGGCCTTTGCAAATTCAGGGTCGTTCTTGGTTTCTTCCTTGTGGTAGCGCAGATTTTCCAGCAGCATGATCTCTCCGGGCTTCAGTCCGGCGGCCAGCGCCTGCGCATCGGGACCGATCACATCCTTTGCCATCTTGACCGGCTGGCCCAGCAGCTCACTCAGGCGGGCGGCACAGGGGACCATGCTCAGCTCCGGAAGCCATTCGCCCTTGGGGCGGCCCATGTGGGAGCAGGCAATAACGGCGGCGCCGTTGTCCAGCAGATAGCGGATCGTGGGGAGCGCAGCGCGGATACGCTTGTCATCGGTGATGGCATTGGTCTTTTTGTCCCGGGGGACGTTGAAGTCACAGCGGAGCAAAACGCGCTTTCCCTTTACATCTATGTCTTTTACGGTTTTTTTGTTGCAGTTCATGGGTTAAAGTTCCTCCTTCATACTGCCGTGATCCATAAGGCCGGGGAAGCCCTGCTGCCGCAGCGCCTCGAAGCAGAGAATGGCGGCGCTGTTAGACAAATTCAGGCTCCGGGCCTCGGCACGGATCGGGATGCGTATACAGCGGTCCCGGTATTTTTCACGCAGATCCTGGGGGAGACCGGCGGTCTCCTTGCCGAAGATCAGTTTAACGCTGCCGGTAAAATCGGCAGAGGTATAGCTGCGGGGGGCTTTGGTCGTAGCCAGCCAGATGTTATCGTCTCCCCATTGGGCAAAAAAGTCATCGATAGAGGGATAGGTATACAACTCTACCAGATGCCAGTAATCCAGACCGGCACGCTTTACCGCCCGGTCGGAAATGTCAAAGCCCAAAGGCTCGATCAGATGCAGCCGTGCGCCGGTGGCGGCGCAGGTGCGGGCAATGTTGCCACAGTTCTGCGGAATCTCGGGCTCGACCAGAACAATATCGATCAAAAGACGTTTCACTCCTGTCTGCAAACCAGTGCATACATTGTAGCCCTTTGATTAGAATATTTCAAGCCTAAAAATGGGAAAAATATGGGCGTTTTACGCCATTTTTCTAACTTTTCGGGCAAAACAAAAAGGTCTTGCAAGGGGTAAACGTATGGAATATAATGATATCTGATACCACGGCTGCGCACCGAAAAGCGGACGGGCCGCGGCGTGAATGAGGAAACGGGGATATATAAATATGACAAAGCTGTATATTGTTGTTCCGTGCTACAATGAAGAAGAGATGCTGCCCATCACCGCGGAGAAGCTGACGGAAAAGCTGGATGCACTGATGGCGCAGCAGATGATCTCACCGGAGAGCCGGGTGCTGCTGGTGGATGACGGCAGCCGGGACAGGACCTGGGAACTGATCATGGAGCTGCACGAAAAGGACAGACGTTTCTGCGGCGCAAAGCTCAGCCGCAACCGCGGCCATCAGAATGCCCTTCTGGCCGGACTGATGACGGCTAAGGACCGGTGCGACTGCGCAATATCCATGGATGCGGATCTGCAGGACGATATCAATGCAGTGGACGCCATGCTTGAAAAATTCAGTGAGGGCTGTCAGGTCGTCTATGGCGTGCGGTCAGCCCGGGCGACGGATACAGCCTTCAAGCGCGGAACGGCACAGGGCTTTTATAAGCTGATCAATATGATGGGCGGTGAGTTGGTCTATGACCATGCGGATTACCGTCTGCTGTCCCGTCAGGCGCTGGAGGCGCTGAGCCAGTATAAGGAGGCTAATCTTTTCCTGCGGGGCATCGTACCCATGCTGGGCTATAAAAGCGCGGTCGTCACCTATGAGCGGGGCGAGCGCGCGGCGGGGGAGAGCAAATATCCGCTGAAAAAGATGCTGGCCTTTGCCTGGGAGGGAATCACATCGCTGACAGCCCGGCCCATCACGATCCTCACATGGACAGGGGCGGGAATCGCAGCGGTAAGCGCCCTGACGCTGTTGATCCTGGCGCTGACAGGTGTGCTGAACGGCGTGGGAGCTATCCTCTGCGCGATCGGTTTCTTTGGCGGA
>CAKTGW010000127.1 GCA_934561725.1 uncultured Oscillospiraceae bacterium | reverse complement strand
ATAATAGGCAGAAACATTTTCTGCATTGACCTTTGCCAGACGCTGCTCCGCCTGCGCTGAAGTAAAGGCCAGCATAGCCAGAACGCTCAGGCACAGCACCAGCAGAACCGTAAAAATCGTCATCACACCCACGCCCAGGGCTCCATCTGTTTTTTTCATCTTTCGTTCTCTCCCCAGGTCTCAAGGGTATATATGCTCCGGCCGGTACTGTCAAAGACCTCCACTGTAAGCACATCATCCGACTGGCGGCATTGTGCTGTATACGCAGCCTTTTCGCTGCGCAGGTTTCCCTCATCGTCAAAGTTCAGGACCATATCCTGTCCGTCAAAATGTGCCGCCGCAATCTGGGCTATATACGTGGCGGCCGTCAGCGCCTGGCTCTGCCGGCTCAGCGCATTGGCGCGGACCAGCAGCAGAGCGCAGCCCCCGGCACAGAGGGCAAAAATCAGCACATTGAGCACCAGCTCAGTAAGAAACAGTGTATTTCGGTTTATCCTCACAGCTGGGGTACCTCCTCAAATCCGCAGTGCGGCCGAAGAGTTACGCTGCTTCCATCCAGACAAAGTGTCAGCACGCCATTAGCCGCCTCAATCTTCAGGCTCTCCGCAGGGATCAATTCCGTGCCGTCCGCAGGCTGTAGCCCATCGGCAGGATCCGTATACAGCTCGCGCAGCGCACCGTCATAGCAGTAAATATAGGTCACATAGCCCGCATTATCCGACAGCGCCAGAGCATCTGATCCGCCAAAGCTGCCTACACGGATACTCCCCGCCGAATCTGCACGTCGGATCTGATTGCTCAGATAACTCAGCCCCGTCCGCCGGGCAAAATCCGCGTCTGCCGCAGCAACAGTCCCCCGGTAAATATTCGTTCCCAGCAGAGCCAACCCCAAGGCCAGGATCAGAAACAAGGCGCACAGTCCCGGAACCAGTATGCGGCTCAAAAGGCCGTTTTTATTCGTCTCCATATTCTCAGCCCCCGATCTTCAGCACTGTGATATCCGGCATCAGATTTGAGGCCACATAGCTGTAGTCCACAAAATAAATATCCGTATCCACAGACAGCCCATAGCGGGTCTGCAGATCTTCCAGACTGGCGGGATAGGCGCCCTCTATAGCATAACACTGTACCGCAGCGCGGCGCACGCTCTCCCGCACCAGCTCCAGGTTTTCCGAGCTGCCCCGAACAAACAGACTGTTTGCCGCCGCAAACAGCAGACAGGGCAAAAGAACAGCTGCGCCCAGGCGCATCAGTAACGACCGAAGGGACATATGCTCAGCCTCCGATCGTGGTCATAACGCCCAGCAGGGGCAGCATGACAGACAGCAGAACCAAGCCCACGGCTACACACAGCACAACGACCAGAATCAGCTCGCACCGGTTCAGCAAACTCTCCAGACTGGTCTCTGCACGGCGGGCGCAGCGGCCGGCCAGTTCGCTCAGTCCCTTTTCCCCTGCTCCGGCGCGGAAGGCCGCGGCAAGCAGGCCGCAATCAAATTCAGAGAACACACCCGCATTCTCCACCGCTTTTGGAAAGCTCTCGCCTTTATCCATCTCTGCCATGCAGCTGTCCAGCTCGCTTTGCAGTGCGCCGCCTGCCAACAGCTTTCTGGCACGTTCCATGCTCTCGTCCAGCCCCAATCCGCTGGACAGCATCAAGTGCATCGCACCGGCAAAGCGGCTGCGGGCACGCTCACGGCCAGACGCAGACCGCGCCGCTACTATATTGCTCAAGCGGCCGGCTGCCTGTTTCCCGGCCGGCGTGTACAGCATCCACAACAGGATCAGCGCGCACAGCACAAGGACCGGCGCAAGCACGACCGCCAGCGTCCGGCTGGCTGAGCCCAGATTCAGCAGCGTCTGTGCTGCCGGAGACAGCTCCATGCCCAGCTGGACAAAAACCTGCTGAAATACCGGCAGCACCTGTGTGATCAGCACCAGAAATACCGCCGCGATCATAGCCGCCAGCACGGCAGGATATACCGCAGTCCGACGGATAGATGCGCTCAGCTCCGCCTCGCGCTGATAGTATTCGGCCAAAGCCGGGAACACCCGGTCCATTGTTCCGGAGATTTGGCCGATCTCCACCATCTGTACCATATATTCCGGAAAAGCCCCGGTCTGCTCCAGAGCCTGGGCCAGCGTACATCCGCTGTTCAAAGCATCTCCTGCCTGATGCAGCACAGAAGCTATTTTTGCCGGCGCATCCCTACTGATCACATCCAACGCATCGTCATAGGCATCTCCGGCGCTTTGCAGCAGAGCCAGCTGTGTGCAGAGCTGAGAGACCTCTTCGCTTGTCAGCGTTATTTTCTTCATCCGTATCATCCGTTCTTCTGGTTTCAAAAGGCACGCGGGAAGGCCTGATCCCTTCCCGCTCTGCCTTAGTATGCATACTTTTGAGTGTAATTCGCGCTGTTGTTAATATAGCTGACGATCGCCGGGCTGGAATTGCCGGTAGAGGCAAAGGTGGGATCCATCAGCTTCCAGTCCTGTCCATTGAAATAAATCGCCTTGTCGATCCAGCCTTTTCCCTCAATATAGATGTTGACCCATGCGTGATAAACTGTGCCTGCATAGCCAATGACCAGCTTGCAGGGAATATTCTGGCTGCGCAGCATGGCGGTCATCAGCGCGGCATAATCAAAGCATATCCCGGTCTTGCTGGAGAGGGTCTGGTCTACGTCGGGCAGATAACCCGCCGGCGTATTCTTCAGCTTATCGTAGTCATAGCTGATATTGCCCACCACAAAGCGGTAAACCGCGCCAACCTTGTCTATATCCGAGGTCAGGCCGGCTGTAAGCTCGGCAGCCTTGGCCACGGCGGTGCTCTTCTCATTGAAGTTTACATACTGGTTCGGATACAGGAAGGGCAAAAAGCTGCTGCGCAGCTTCATATCCACTGTTGTGCTGTAAGCCTGGGCATATTTTGTCCCGGATACATTTTCAAACACCTTAATGGTATAGCTGCCGTCACCCTCTACCAGAGGGAAGGTCTCTGCCGTACCCTTATTGTTCAGATCATATGTATAGGTAACGCCGCCGGTGTGCGTGATCTGGACCTTGATGCGCACGTTTTTTCCGCCGGTATAGGCCACCGATACAAAGCCCTCTACAAGATTGGACCAGTCAACTTTGGCTTTGGCGTTGGATGAGACATGCACGCCGCTCTGAACCGCCACACGCGAGGGAATATCCGCCGCCAGAACGCCGGCCGATATTCCGCCCAGCGCCAGACTCAGGCAAAGCACACAGGCAATGAGTTTCTTCTTAATGTTCTTCATCTGTTTCAGCTCCTTCTGCTACTGTAGCAGGGTATCTGTAATTTCCGTCATTTTCAAATATTCCGTCCAGCACACCGCGTACAATAATGCGGTGGTCGGAGATTCCAATGGGATGGCAGGACGTCAGCGTAATGCAGGAGTAGCCCGTTGTGTAAATAGGGCTCCAGTCATCCGCCTCGACCACATAGCATTCCTTCCAGACATAGCGGTAAATGTGCTCTTTATCATAGAGATAAATATAATCGCCCTCGCCAAGCGTATCAATGTAGTAAAACGGAGCGGCATCTGTGATCCGGCCATTGACCACACTGTTGCGGTGTCCGGCAATGGATGTATTCCGGTTGCCCTCGCCGGGCATCTGTGCATAATCGTAGAGGCCGACGCCATAACGCAGCTCATTGGAGCTGGTTCCATTATACACGCCATAGGTCACGCCCAGCTTGGGGATCTTCAGCGTCAGCGTGGGTAAAGTATAGTCAGCGCGTTCCCGGGTCGCGATCAGCTTGCCCACAGGCAGGCCGTCCACCATGTCTGGCGACGCCTCCGGCTCTTCGGATACATCCGGCGTGCTGTCCGGCACCGGGTCATCCTGCGAGATGATCTCCGGAGGCTTAGGACGATACTCCAGCTCATCTGCCGGCCGGCTGTTCCGAGGCAAATAGATAAACAGGAAAATCAGTACCGCAAGGGCAAGGCAGATCAATGAGAACAGCAAACAAATCCTGCGCCTGCTCATATCAATCCAGCTCCAATTCGCGAATCTTGCAGGACAGCTTCTGCCGGTCTGTCCGGTGCTGTCTGTGAAATGCCGCCACAATACGGTCCATGACCATCAGGCTGTCCTCATAATTGGCGGCGGGCAGGAGCACCACATACCGTGCCGCGCTGTATTTGGCGATTACATCGCCGCGGCGCAGGCTGTGGATCAGTACATTCTGGAGCTGATCCATGGTCGCACTCAGCACATTTGGAGCCGGCGTTCCGCCTTTTACATCCGTCACCGTGATCAGTCCCACATGGACGCACTGACCGCTTCGGGCGCAGCGCCGCGCTTCCAAACGGTAGATCTCCTTGAAAAAGCCGTATTCGCACATAAAGGCGCCCGGCTTGGCCGCCGCTTCCTTCAGCTCGCCCTGAATGATCTCAAGATCGGTTTCCATGCCCTGCTCTTCGTCCATGATCTCGGTATAAAGAGCACGCAGCTCGTCAGAAGGACGCACGCCCAGATTGCGGTAAAGCAGATCTGTTGTATACTCGTAATGATTCAGAGCCGCACCGTATTTTCCCTGACGGACCAGCGACGTAATGATCAGCACATGCAGCTGCTCGTCCAGAGACTCCAGTTCGCTGGCCCGGCTGCAAATATCATGCATTTCCTCAAAATTGCCCCGCTCATTGAGGATCTCGGCCAGAGATTTTACTGCACTCAGATAC
>CAKTGW010000126.1 GCA_934561725.1 uncultured Oscillospiraceae bacterium | reverse complement strand
TTGGCCAGCGTGTAGGGCATGAATACATAGGAGCGGATCTGGCTGCCCCATTCAATTTTCATCTGGACGCCCTTGATGTCTGAGATCTTCTCGGCATGCTGCTGAAGCTTGACCTCGGCCAGCTTGGAGCGGAGCATACGCATGGCATATTCGCGGTTCTGATGCTGGCTGCGCTCTGTCTGGCAGGAAACAACTATTCCCGTGGGAATATGGGTGATGCGGATGGCGCTCTCGGTTTTGTTGACGTGCTGGCCGCCTGCACCGGAAGAACGGTAGGTATCCACCTTCAGATCTTCGGGGCGGATCTCTATTTCGTTGTCATCCTGAATATCGGGCATGACCTCCAGTGCGGCGAAGCTGGTCTGGCGCCGGCCCGAAGCATCAAAGGGAGAAATGCGTACCAGACGGTGAACGCCGTTTTCACTCTTCAGATAGCCATAGGCGTTTTCGCCTTCGATCAGTACGGCAGCAGACTTGATGCCAGCTTCATCACCGTCCAGATAGTCCATGGTCTTGAAGGTAAAGCCGTGGCGCTCAGCCCAGCGCATATACATGCGGTAGAGCATCTGTGCCCAGTCCTGTGCCTCGGTTCCGCCGGCACCGGCGTGAAAATTCAAAATAGCGTTGTTATTGTCATATTCGCCGGACAGCAGGGTAGCCAAACGCGTATCCTCCAGCTTGCGCTGAAACTCGGCAAAGTCGCTGCGGAGCTCCATACGCATGCTGTCGTCATTCTCATCCAGTGCCATCTCGCAGATCGTATACAGATCCTCCCAGGCGGCGCGCAGCTTATCATATTTCTCACATTTATTTTTTAACTGCTTTGTACGCTGCAGGACCTTTTGTGAATTCTGAATGTCATTCCAGAAATCTTCCTTGGCAGCCTCAGCCTCCAGCTCACGGATCTCGGCGCGGGCCTCGTCCAGCTTGAGCGCGGCGCCTAGATTTTCAAGAGTTGGCTTCAAAGCATTGAGCTTGCTTTTGTATTCTTCAAATTCCAGCATATCAATACCACTTTCCCTGATAATTATTAGCTATAATAGTATATACAAAAAAACAGTAAATGTAAATACCGAGAATCGTCAAAACATTTCAGAAAAATATGCGTAAATGGGCTTTAATTTTTCATGGAAACTTGTTATAATCAATTTGAAGATTCATGTGCCCTGTGCGCAAAAAACAGATAGAAAAGAGGAAGAACATCGTGATATCACATGGCAAGGAAGTCAAAGTATTTTCCTGCAACTCGAATCCGGCTCTGGCCGAAGGGATTTGTGATTACCTCCACATTGAGCTCGGAAAGAGCAAGACGACCGCTTTTGCAGACGGTGAAGTCTCTGTATCTTTGTTTGAGCCTGTCCGCGGCGAGGATGTTTTTATCATCCAGTCTACCTGCAAGCCTGTCAATAATAATCTGATGGAACTGCTGGTTATGATCGATGCGGCGCGCCGTGCTTCCGCCGGCCGCATTACGGCAGTCATTCCGTACTTTGGCTATGCCCGTCAGGATCGCAAAGCCAAAAGCCGTGACCCCATTTCTGCCAAGCTGGTGGCAAACCTGATCACCACTGCCGGAGCCGACCGTGTGCTGACCATGGATCTGCACGCCAATCAGATTCAGGGATTTTTCGATATCCCCGTGGATAATCTTATGGGCGGCCCCCTGTTTGCCAAGCACTATGCAAAGGTATTCGGCAAGGGAAATGACGAGTTTATCGTGGTTTCTCCTGATGTCGGCAGTGTGGCCAGAGCACGTAATTTTGCCCACCGCCTGGATATGAAGATGGCCATTGTGGATAAGCGCCGTGAGCGCGCCAATCAGTCCGAGGTCATGAATATTATCGGTGATGTGCGGGATAAGCATGTTGTCCTCTTTGATGATATGGTAGATACTGCAGGTTCTCTTTGCGGCGCTGCCAAGGCACTGGTGGAGATTGGCGGAGCAAAGGATGTATATGCCTGTGCAAGCCATGGTGTTCTCTCCGGTCCTGCTGTGGGACGCATCAATGAGAGCTACATTAAAGAGTTGCTTCTGCTGGATACCATTCCTTATCCGGAGGATCAGCCCAAGTGCGAGAAGATCAAATACCTCACTGTAGCACCCGTGTTTGGCGAGGCAATCACCCGTACCTTTAAGGAGACCTCTATCTCCACTCTGTTTGACTAAATATGCCTTTTTCCTCAAATAAATCCGGCGGAGTCAGTTGGCTGGTAGTATTCCTCGGGAATCCAGGAGTGAGATATAACGGCACGCGGCACAATGTTGGCTTTATGACGGCGGATATGATCGAACGCACGAAGAACGTGCAGATCAACCGGCTCAAATATAAGGCCCTGACAGCTCAGTGTACGCTGGGAGGGCAGCAGGTGCTGCTGATGAAGCCGCAGACCTTTATGAATCTTTCCGGAGAGGCTGTTCAGCCGGCTGCACAGTTCTATAAGATTCCACCGGAGCATATTCTGGTGGTGTCAGATGATGTGTCTATGCCCACCGGAAAGCTCCGTGTCCGAACAAAGGGGTCAGCCGGCGGACATAACGGACTGAAAAACATCATTGCTCATCTGGGTACAGATAAGTTTCCACGAATCAAAATCGGCGTTGGTGCTCCGCCTCATCCGGAGTATGATATGGCCGACTGGGTTTTAGGCAGCTTTAAAAATCAGGATGCCGATTTGATTCAGGAGACAGTCGCACGTGCGGCCTCTGCCATTGAGGTTTATATTGCAGAGGGGCCAGAACGGGCTATGAACCAATATAACTAAATAAGCAGCATGCATAGATAGAGAGACGCGAGCTGAAAGATCTCGCATTATCTTGTATACGTTAAAGAGCGGCGGGGCGACCTGCCGTTCTTTGTATATTGCGGGAATAAACAGGGTGTGGAGTCAACTTGCAGGAGGACTATCTATGAAGAAAAAGTGTATTGCCATGCTTCTGGCCGGAGGACAGGGATCCAGGCTGTATGCGCTTACGGTGAGTACGGCCAAGCCGGACATGCCCTTTGGGGGAAAGTATCGTATTATCGATTTTCCATTGTCCAATTGTGCTAATTCCGGAATAGACACCGTTGGTGTACTTACACAGTACCAGCCGCTGCAGCTCAATCGGTATATAGGCAGCGGACAGGCGTGGGATCTGGATGGCACACAGGGGGGCGTTTATATTCTGCCGCCGTATCAAAGCATGGATGCACGCAATTCGTGGTTTTCGGGGACGGCCAATGCCATCTATCAAAATATGGGATTTATTGAGCTCTATGATCCGGATTACGTCCTTATCCTGAGCGGCGACCATATATATAAGATGAATTACAGCCTGATGCTTGAGGAGCACATCGCTAAAAAGGCTGACTGTACGATCGCGTGTCTGAAGGTACCAAAAGCAGATGCCGTGCGTTTTGGAATCATGGTACCGGGAACAAATGGTTACATAGAACAGTTTGAGGAGAAGCCGGAGCATCCCAAGAGCGATCTGGCCTCTATGGGGATATACATATTTACATGGCAAAAACTAAAGAACTATCTGATTCTGGATGCGGCTGATCCGGACTCGGCAAATGATTTCGGAAAAAATATTATTCCTGCGATGCTGCACGGCGGTGAGCGCATATGGCCTTACGCCTTTAATGGCTATTGGCGGGATGTGGGGACGATTACGAGCCTTTGGGATGCCAATATGGATATGCTCGCTGACTCGCGGCTGAATCTGCATGACAGTCAATGGCCAATTCGCTCCAATACGCAGCCACTGCCGCCGCATTTTTCAGGAGCAGGAGCACAGATCACCCATTCGATCGTGACAGAAGGGTGCAGCGTATTTGGGCGGGTGGAAAACTCGATTCTTTCCAATTCAGTGACTGTCGGAGCAGGAGCGCGCGTGGCTTACAGCGTGCTTATGCCCGGGGCTGTCATTGAGCCCGGAGCGGTGGTTGAATATGCAATCATCGGGGAAAATACCAGGATCTGCACCGGCGCTCATGTAGGACTGCCGCCGGACGGCAGCAGCCAATGGTGCGTTGCCACTTGCGGCCCGGATATTGTTATTGGTCCAAATACGTGCATAGCGGCCGGTGCCATGCTCTATGACAGCTTGGAGGTCGCGCGATGATCGACGTGTATGGGATGATTTATGCGTTTCATTCTTTCACGGAGCTGGGAGTGCTGCAGGCTCCTCGGACAGCCGCGTCTCTGCCCTTCGGCGGACGTTATCGACTGATCGACTTCAGTCTGTCTGCCATGGCAAACGGAAATATCCGGGATGTGGGGATCATTATGCAGAGGGATTATCAATCACTTTTAGATCATCTTCGCAGCGGAAAGGAATGGGACCTCAGCCGGAGAGACGGCGGGCTTCGTATGCTGCCGCCATTCAGCTTGCCGGATACTTGTATGGGAGAATACAGGGGGTGCATGGAGGCGCTTGCCGCACTCCGGGCGGAGTTGGGTGAGGTGCGGCAGAAGTATGTTTTACTGACCAGAGGCGATTTGGTGGCAAACATTGATTTTGCGGCGGTTTATGACAGTCATATCCGTTCCGGGGCGGAAATTACCGCTGTATGTACCAGAGCAGTGCCGCCGACAAGGCATCATCGCTACCTGCTGGACAAAGCGGGATGGGCAGAAGATATCCTCTGCCTGCAAAGACAGGCGCTTGGCGGTGTAACGGCATTGGAGGTCTATCTGATCAATAAGGAGCTGCTTCTGAGGTTAGTGGATTATTGCAGTGCCCACAGAC
>CAKTGW010000125.1 GCA_934561725.1 uncultured Oscillospiraceae bacterium | reverse complement strand
CCAGCTGAATACAGTGCACAGATATACTGCGCAGAGGAAGAGGTGCTCCCGCCTGCCGGAACAGCTCAAAAGCCGTATCCAGGATCTCTCGGGTAATATCTGTCGGCTGATGCAGCCGGATCTGATGAGAGGTCCAGGACAGATTCGTGCCGCGCATCCCCAGCTCGATCCCCCGTGCCATCAATCCGTTTCCGCGCAGGCGTGTTCCCACGCTGTCGCAGAGCGCCATCAGCGTTGTCCACACATCACTGCCGGTCTGCATATCTCTGGGCGTTGTTGTCCCATTGCTGACGGATTTGATCTCCGGCATCTCACAGCCGCGCCGCACAGGCGAGCTGTCGTTTCCGTTTGCAAATGAGTAGAGCATATCCCCGGCTTTCCCCAGCTTGCGCCGAAGCAGCTCAGGCTCCGCTTGTGCGATCGCACCGATCGTTGTGATCCCCAGCCTGCTCAGCTGTGCCGATGCGCTTCGCCCCACATAAAGCAGTTCTCTGGCCTGAAGTGGCCAGACGATCCGGCGGAAATTCTCCCGGCTGATGACTGTGACCGCATCCGGTTTCCGGTAATCCGAGCCCAGCTTTGCAAATACCTTGTTCCATGAGACGCCGATGCTGACTGTAACGCCCAGCTCCGTTTTGATCCTCTCTCTGAGTTCCCGGGCACAGGCCGCCCCATCCTGTACACAGCCTGTTATATCCAGCCAGCTCTCATCCAGACCAAATGGCTCGCATACATCCGTATAATCCATATAAATGCGCCGGACCTTTTCAGCAAATGCAGCATAAAGCTCCATTCTCGGTGGTACGATCACGACCTCCGGACACAACTGCTGCGCCTGCCAGACCGCCATGCCGGTTTTTATCCCGCATTTTTTGCTCCGCTCATCCTTGGCCAGGATCACGCCGTGGCGTCTTTCCGGGCTTCCCGCCACAGCCACCGCACAATCTTTCAGTTCCGGGCGGAACAAATGCTCTATACTTGCATAGCAGCTGTTTATATCTGAATGAAGAATAATTCTATCCATCTTATCCTCCTCAGAGATTTGATATCTTTAATATATATCTCTTTTAAGGATAAGTAAATAGCTAAAATTATCTTATTAAGATAATTTTAGCTAAAAAAAGACGAACTCTGTGATAGAGTCCGTCCATTTTTTAGCTATTCATTCAGAAGCAGCGCCGCCAGCTGCTCCGTGCTGTGAACCGTAAAATCCGGCCCTGCCGCTTCCAGCTCCCCCGGCGGCGCATAGCCATAGGTCACGGCAATGCTGTGTATGCCGCAATATTTTGCTCCATCCACATCATAATTTCTGTCTCCAACCATTACCGTGCGGTCCTTTTTCTCTTTCGTGATCCCCAGACGCTGGAGGCACTCTGTCATGACCTCTGTTTTCTTGCCGCGGCGTCCGTCCAGCTCACAGCCCAAAATCAGATCAAAGCAATCGGTCACACCATACTCCTCAATGATTTTCTCGGCAAACACCGTCGGCTTACTGGTAGCCAGTGCGACTGCTCTGCCGCTGTCATGCAGCCGGCGCAGCAACGCACAGATACCGGGATAACATTCCGTCTCATGTATTCCCTTTTCCCGGTAATACTCCCTGTACCAGGCGATCCCCTGCGCACACTGCTCCAGAGTGAAATGATAAAAATCGCGGAAGCTGTCTGCCAGAGGCGGTCCGACAAAACGCTCCAGGCTGCGGATATCCTCTACCTGGATCCCGAATCTGCTCAGCGCATAAGCCACGCTCCGTGTGATCCCCAGTCCGCTGTCGCTGATCGTCCCATCCAAATCAAATAAAACCGTGTCAAAACGCATCATAAGACGCAAAGCTCCTTTTTGCTCTAAACATCTCTGTCAGTATAGCTTTCCCCCCTGAAATTGTCAATTATCCGTCCCACAGGAATAATTTACACTTCCCCTCTTGACTTAAAGTATACTTCAAGTGGTATTCTGAGTATGGAATTATAGAGGTTTATGGAGGAATTGGGGAATGATATACCGTGAACTGGGCCGCACCGGCCTGCATGTAAGTGAGATCGGCATGGGCTGCGAGGGCTTTGTCGGCAAGTCCGACAGTGAAGTCCGGCGCCTTGTGGACATCATGTCCGAGGGCGGCATCAACTGTCTGGATCTCTACACGCCGGATCCCGAGCTGCGCTCCGCTCTTGGCCGTGCATTGGCCAGCCGCCGCTCTGCATTTGTGCTTCAGGCACATCTGTGTACAGTCTGGAAGGATGGCCAGTACAAACGCACCCGGGATATCCATGAGGTAAGATTCGGCTTTTCCGATCTTCTGGAGCGGCTGAATACCGACCGTATTGACATCGGCATGCTCCATTATGTGGACTCGCTGTCCGACTGGGAAAGTATTTATAGCGGACCGGTCATGGCTTACGCACAGGAACTGAAAAAGCAGGGCGTGATCGGCTGTATCGGTCTTTCCAGCCACAATCCGCAGGCGGCTATGGCTGCCGTGCGCAGCGGGCTGATCGACGTACTTATGTTCAGCGTAAATCCATGCTATGATCTGATGCCGGCCAACGAGGACTGCTATGCTCTCTTTGATGCCAGCAACTATGGCAGCCACATGCTGAATATGGATCCGGACCGCGAAGCCCTGTATGAGCTCTGCTCCGCCCGGGGTGTGGGCATTACAGTTATGAAAGCCTTTGGCGGCGGTGATCTGCTCAGCGAAACGCTCTCTCCCGCAGGCCGCGCTCTTACCCCTTATCAGTGCATCAGCTATGCCCTCACCCGTCCCGCCGTTGCCTCCGTGATGGCCGGAGCCCATACGGAAGAGGAGCTGCGTCAATGCATTGCCTATGAATCTGCCCCGGAGTCCGAACGGGACTATGCCGCCGCTTTTGCGGCGCTCCCCCGGGTAAGCTGGCAGGGCCACTGCATGTACTGCGGCCACTGCGCCCCCTGCCCCATGGGCATTGATGTGGCCGTCGTGACCAAGCTGCTCAATCTGGCCCGCGCACAGGACAGCCTGCCCGAAACTGTACGGGAGCATTACGCAGTCCTGCCCCACACCGCAGCCGACTGTATAGGCTGTGCCCAATGCGAATCCCGCTGTCCCTTTGGCGTACCTGTTACTGAAAATATGGCCCGCGCCAAAGAGATTTTCGGAAAATAATTGAAAGGAGATATATTCCATGTCCAAATCCGTCGTTTATTTTACAAAAGAGATCAGCTCTTCCGCACTTCAGAAAATGTATCACACCCTGAATCATCCGCTGAAGGGAAAGGTCGCCGTAAAGATCTCCACCGGTGAGCCCGGCGGACATAACTTTTTGCAGCCCCAGCTGATCGCTCCGCTGGTCAGTGAGTTGAAGGGTACCATTGTGGAATGCAATACCGCCTACATGGGCCGCCGCAGCACATCTGCCGAGCACTGGAAGGCCATCAAGGAACACGGCTTCACTGACATCGCTCCCTGTGACATCATGGATGAAGAGGGTGAAATGGCTCTGCCTGTCACCGGCGGCAAGCATCTGACCGAAAACTATGTGGGTGCACATCTGCAAAATTATGACAGTATGCTGATCCTATCCCACTTCAAGGGTCACGCCATGGGCGGCTTTGGTGGTGCGCTGAAAAACATGTCCATCGGCGTTGCCTCTGCCCATGGAAAGGCTCATATCCACGGTGCCGGCGATCCCGCCAAGCTGTGGACTGCCGATCACGATTCCTTCCTGGAATCCATGGCTGAAGCCGATCAGTCCGTCATGGCCCACATGGGCAGAGAGAATATTCTCTATATCAGCGTTGCCAACCGTCTGAGCGTAGACTGCGACTGCGATGCCCATCCCCATGAGCCTGAAATGGCCGATATCGGCATCTTTGCTTCCACGGATCCTGTCGCTCTGGATAAAGCCTGCGTAGACGCGGTCTATGCGTCTCCCGATCCCGGTAAGGCCGCTCTGATCGAGCGTATGGAGAGCCGCAATGGCATCCACACTGCCGACACGGCTTTTGCCATGGGTCTTGGCAATCTGGACTACGAAATTGTCTCTCTGGATTGAGCCGAACCGATTTTCACCGCAAAAAACATGCAAAAAGGGAGCGTATGAGTACTCATACGCTCCCTTTTATACCGGTGAGATTCCTGACGACCTCTCCCGCTGCGATCAATCCCGCTACTGCGGGAACAAAGGCGTTGCTGCCCGGTACCTGACGGCGCTGTGTGCACTTGCGTGCCGTACCGGGTGGGCAAATGCAATGTGCCCGGCAGCTGATGGCCATATCCTCGCTGGGTGTCATGGCCGGCTCTCTGGAATAGACCACCTTCAGCTTCTTGATACCGCGCTTTTTTAATTCACGGCGCATGACCCGCGCCAGCGGACAAACAGAGGTCTCATAAATATCCGCTACCTCAAATGCCGCAGCGTTCATTTTATTGCCCGCACCCATGCAGCTGATGATCGGCGTACCCGCCTGTTCAGCCCGCTCGATCAGCTCCAGCTTACCGGTCACGGTATCGATTGCATCCACGATATAATCATATTGGGTAAAGTCGAACATGTCGGCCGTCTGCGGTGCATAAAAGATCTTATATGTGTTTACGACCGCATGAGGATTGATTTCCAGGATCCGCTGCTCCGCTACATCCACCTTGTATTGGCCCACCGTTTTTCGCGTAGCCAGGATCTGCCGGTTTATATTCGTCAGACATACCCGGTCATCGTCAATAAGATCCAGTGTACCGATCCCGCTGCGGGCCAGTGCCTCTACAGTAT
>CAKTGW010000124.1 GCA_934561725.1 uncultured Oscillospiraceae bacterium | reverse complement strand
GAATAAATGTGATGATCAGAACGGCCACATCGCTGCGGGGTGCCGTGCGGATCAGATGCGCAAAGGTACGCCAACCGCACATGTTATAGGCGACCATAAAGAGAATGGCAGCGATAGTGGGCATGGGAATCCAACCGGCGTAAGGCATGAGCACGACCAGAATCAGAACCAGGGTCAAAGAGTGAACAATACCGGCAATGGGTGTGCGTCCGCCGTTTTTGATGTTGGCGGCAGTACGTGCAATGGCGCCGGTAGCGGGAATGCCGCCGAAGACGGCAGAGGCGATATTTCCTGCGCCCTGTGCAATGAGCTCCATATTCGAGCGGTGTTTTCCGCCGACCATACCATCAGCAACCACGCAGGAGAGGAGAGACTCGATCGCAGCGAGGATCGCTATTGTAAAGCCATCTGAGAGAGAGGCGCTTATGATCTCGTAATTGACGTTGGGGAGATGGAAGGAGGGCAGTTTGTTGCTGAGCGTGTACAGATCTCCAATGGTATTGACGTTCAGCGGCAGGAATTTAACCATTAATATGCCGGCAATAACGGCCAGAAGCGAACCGGGAATTTTTTCAGTCAGCCGCGGAGACAGCATCTGGATCACAAGGCAGACGACACCGACCAGAATGGCATCCCAGCTGAAAGAGCTGAATCCGGCAACAAAGGCCTGAAGCTTTTCCATTGTTTCAACAGTGGCCATGCCGACAGGATATGTAACGCCAAAGAAGTCCTTGAGCTGACCAATCACGATCGTCATGGCGATGCCGGCTGTAAAGCCGGTGGTGATCGTAAAGGGGATAAACTTGATCAGAGTTCCAAAATGGCAGAGTCCCATGACGATCAGAATGATGCCGGCGATAACGGTGGCAACGATCAGACCGTCAATGCCGCTGCGGGCAACAATGCCGGCAACGATCGTGGCAAAGGCGGCTGTAGGACCAGCTATCTGAACCTGGCTTCCGCCCAGTACAGAAATGACAAAGCCGGCGACAATGGCAGTGTAAATGCCCTGCTCCGGACTGACACCAGAGGCCAGAGCCAGAGCTATGGACAGCGGGAGTGCGATAATGGCAACGATAATGCCGGCGACCAGATCCTTTACAAATTGTGCACCGGAATATTCGCGCAGGCAGGAGATAAGCATAGGCTGCAGCTTTTCCATGGATAATAATCCTCTCTTTCGACCTTTTCAAACATTCACCATGCGTAAAAACGCAAATATTATTATATATTATGTTTAGAAAATGTCCAGATTTTTTTGCATTTTATCTTGTGCTGCCATCAGGACCACCATATTGCGAGATAATGAATTTTGCAAGGGCGGGATTTGTGTTTTTGATACGTACCGGATATTGCAGCTTCTTTTCATAAACAAACATGGCTAATCCTCCTTGCTCACATAGTCCCAGGGCCAGGGATTGCTCAGCCATGTAAAGCTTTTGGCATTGAGCAGATCCTGGCGTGTGATCGGACCGTATAATTCTGTGTACTTGTTGTGGGCAGTCTGAGCAAGAGCGGCAAAGCTTTGATAGGCGGCAAAGGCCTCGGCGTCATCTGCATGTGTATCCAGATAGAGCAGTAATTCATTGCATACGAAGTCAAGGGCCATCACTTCGGCCAGAGGCGCATTCCCCAATGCATTTTTATTTACGATGTTCAAAAAGGGCAAATCCAATCCGGGGAACAATGTACCGCGATTCAAAGCCTCACTGGGTTCATAGGCGGGTGTAGATGCCTGCTGCATCGGGACATAGGCCAGTGCCAAGGGCGCACATTCGGGAAGCCGGCCCTTCTTGCTGCTGCATTTTGTTTCGTCCATAGTATTCCTCCTTTTTTAGGCGGCGTTCACTGCCGTCAGTGCCATGATATGAGGATTCTCGCGCGGAGGTGCAGAAGTTCGGCAAAATTTTTCTTTTCCAGTTTGAAGGAAGGCAAAAATATGCTATAGTATTTTCAGGTGAGTATGGAGGAAATCAGGATGAAAAGAGCAGTTTTGGCTTTCCTGTTGATCATATCGTTAATGCTCTCCGCAGTACCTGCTGCAGCTGCGGCGAGTGATGACCCATATTATCGGGAACAAACCAATTTGAAACGAATTGGATATTCAGAAGCCTGGAAACATGGCTTTAACGGCCGCGGAGTACGGATCGCGGTTATCGACTCCGGAATATATATCGGACATGAGGAACTGAGAGAATCAAATATTTTACAGGGAATCAATGTGATCGACCGCAGTGCAAAAACCAATGATACCAGCGGGCATGGAACGTTTATCGCGGCAATGCTTGTGGCAGGAAGGGAAAACGGTTTTGGAATCTCCGGAATGGTAGACAAGGCTACGCTGGTACCACTTAAGTGTTTTTCCTCGGGACGGCAGACAGACGCACGGTATATCGTCTCAGCGATTTATATGGCTGTGGATGAGTATAACTGTGACGTGATCAATCTCAGTCTGGGAATTGGCGAGGATGTTCCGGCGCTGCGGCAGGCGGTGAATTATGCGGACAAACAAGGGGTGATCGTAGTTGCCTCCGTTGGTAATACAGGGGGAACGGCGGCGTTTTATCCGGCATCTTATTCCTGTGTTGTGGGTGTTGGATCTGTATCGACCAAAGATCAAAGCAGCTACTTCTCTCAGCGCAACAGCAGCGTCTATGTGGTAGCGCCCGGCGAGGGACTGCTCAGTGCTGGAATAGACGCGTCCGATGCCTATATGAAGGGGAGCGGAACATCGTTTTCTGCAGTTCATGTCACTGCGCTGGCTGCAATCGCCAAACAGTATGACCGGAGCATCGATAATACTCAATTTAAAAAACTGTTGCGCGACAGCGCGGAAGATTTGGGCGAAAAGGGCTATGATACAACATTTGGCTGGGGAATGGTCAATACACCGGCGTTTATCAGCCAACTGCTTCAGTACGAAGACGATTTTGAAGACATACGCGGGCATTGGGCAGAAAGCTATATACGTAAATGCATGAAGCTGGAGCTGTTCTCTGGTGTAAGTGATAAGCTGTTTGTGCCGGATGGGCGCATGACAAGGGCAATGACGGCAGCGGTGTTTTATCGTATGGCCGGCCAGCCGGTAATTCAGAGCAGCAGCGCATTTGCCGATGTGCGGGCAAACGCGTGGTACAGAAATGCTGTGGCCTGGGCAGCACAGAATGGGCTCGTCAAAGGCGAGAACGGATATTTCTATCCAGATAAGGACATCAGCCGGCAGGAATTGGCAGTGATGTTTTACCGATATGCGGCGGCACAGCATATGAATGTCACGAATACTGGTGGGACCAGCTTTTCGGATGAGGATGAGATCGCAGTGTGGGCACGAGCGGCGGTCGCCTGGTGTGCTGCTGAGGGGCTGATAGCAGGCCGGCCTGACGGGCGTTTTGCTCCGAATGAAACGGCAAGCAGAAGCGAGGTCGCCGCTTTGCTGGTGCGCTTTACGGAACTGTCTATGGATTAAAGCTGGTATGTATAAAATGGTCAGGATTATTTTTTCAGGCACAAAATGTTTGGTCAATTAATCGTTGACGGAAGAGCGGGAATCGTATATTATTTAACCATACAGATATTTTGTAGCATACTGTCGACAGCTTCGGGATTCAGATAATATCTTGTAGGCGGCAGGAGCTGCATTGCGGCGGCCTTCTCACTGAATTATGACTGGGTCGCCTTTTCATCTTAACAAGGAGGTCAGTGATGAAAAAAGTAGCAGTTATTATGGGCAGCGACAGTGATTTGCCGGTTGTAAAAAAAGCGATCGACACTTTGCAGGAGTATGGCGTGCCTGTGGAGGTCCATGTCTATTCTGCACACAGAACCCCTGAAAAGGCACGCAGCTTTTCCTGCAATGCGCGTGAAAATGGTTTTGGCGTGATCATTGCAGCCGCAGGTAAGGCAGCGCATCTGGCGGGCGCGTTGGCTGCGAATACTACCCTGCCTGTAATAGGCATTCCTGTAAAATCATCAAATCTCGACGGCGTTGATGCCCTTTTGTCCACTGTTCAAATGCCTTCCGGCATACCTGTAGCCACAGTAGCGATAGATGGTGCGGTCAATGCCGCTTTGCTTTCTATTCAGATCCTTGCTGTTGAGGATCGTGAATTGGCAGCAAAGCTCGATGCAGCACGCGCAAAGGCTTCGGCGGCCGTGCTGGAAAAGAATAAAAAGATCTCCGAAGAATTCAATAAATAAAACCATATAGGAGGATAAATAACAATGGAAAAAACAGTTCAGCTCTATGAAGGCAAGGCAAAAAAGGTTTATGCTACCGATAATGAAAATTATTGCATTGTTTCCTATAAGGATGACGCAACGGCGTTTGACGGATTGAAAAAAGGTACGATCACCGGTAAGGGTGCAATCAATAACCAGATGACAAACAAGCTGATGCAGATGCTGGAGACCCAGGGCGTGCCGACTCATTTTGTTGAGGAACTCAATGAGCGCGATACTGTTGTTAAAAAGGTCTCCATTGTTCCGCTTGAAGTTATTATCCGTAATATCTCCGCGGGCAGTTTTGCCAAGCGTTATGGTGTTGAGGAGGGCATTGTATTTGATGTGCCCACGATCGAATTCTCCTATAAGAATGATGATCTGCATGATCCTCTGCTCAATTCCTATCATGCCCTTGCTTTGAAGCTGGCTACGGCAGAAGAAATTGAAACGATCAAGGCGATGGCATTTAAGGTCAATGATCTTCTTAAGGCCTTCTTCAAGAAGATGAACATTGATCTGGTTGACTT
>CAKTGW010000123.1 GCA_934561725.1 uncultured Oscillospiraceae bacterium | reverse complement strand
GAACAAGGTCGCACCTCCCTTCCGCGAGGCGGAGTTTGACATTATCTACGGTGAGGGCATCTCCAAAATCGGTGAAATTGCCGATCTTGGCGTAAAGCTTGAGATCATTGATAAAGCCGGCGCATGGTTCACTGTCGGCGACCAGCGTATTCAGGGACGCGACGGTGTAAAAACCTATCTCAGAGAGAATCCTGAGGTCTGCAATCAGATCGAAGAGCAGATCCGGCAGAACGCATATAAGCTGATGAGTCCCCAGTCCCGCGCCGCCGCCAAGGCTGCCGGACGCGCTGTGGATATCTCCGCCGATGATTTTGAGGGCTGAGGCCGCTTTCATTCATGAATGAACAAACGAAAAAGCGGGCGCTGCGTTTGCTGGACAAGCGCGACTATGCCCGCCGCGAACTGATCGATAAGCTTGTTGAAAAGGGAGAAACCGCTGAGGATGCGGAAGCTGTCGCTGACCGTTTTGTTGAACTGGGCCTCATCAACGATGCCCGCTACGGCAGCCTGGTCGTGCGGCATTATGCTGCCAAGGGCTACGGCGTCAACCGCATCCGTACTGAGCTCAATCGCCGCGGCCTTCCCCGCGAGCTGTGGGATGAGGCGCTTGCGTCCATGCCTGCCCAGGATGATACGGTCGACCGCTTTCTGCGCAGCCGATTAAAGGGCAATTTCGATCAGAAAGACGTCAAACGTGTCTCCGATGCTCTTGTCCGCCGGGGCTTTTCCTGGGACGAGATCAAATCCGCACTGAACAGATACCGGTCGGAACTGGAAGAATGATCCGGCCACGGGAGGAAACTATGCCATCATATAAAGTAGGAATGATTTCTCTTGGCTGCGCCAAGAATCTTGTTAACAGCGAGCAGATGCTCTGGCTGCTCAGCGAGGCCGGACACCAAATCGTTTCTGATGTACACGACGCCGATGTGGTGATCATCAACACCTGCGGTTTTATCGACAGCGCAAAAAGCGAAGCGATCGACAATATTCTGGAAATGGCCGAGCTGAAAAAGACCGGCTTTTTACAGAAAATTATCGTCACCGGCTGCCTGCCCCAGCGCTATCAGAAGGAGATCTGCGAGGAACTTCCGGAAATTGATGCCGCCGTTGGTGTCGGCAACTATGACGATATCGTCTCAGTTCTGGAACGCGTCATGGCCGGCGGTCGCTTTTCACTGTTTGGCCCCAACACACTGCCTGTGGAAGAGACCGGCCGCGTGCTGAGCACCGGCCCTGCCTGGGCCTATCTGAAAATTGCCGAGGGCTGCGACAACTGCTGTGCCTTTTGCGTGATCCCCCGCATACGCGGCCGGTATCGCAGCCGCCCTCTGGAAAACATTGTGGATGAAGCCCGTTCTCTGGCCGCAAGCGGCGTAAAGGAGCTCATAGTGATCGCTCAGGATATCACCCGCTACGGCAGTGACCTGTATGGTGCAAACAGTCTCTCCCGCCTGATCCGCGCACTGGCTGAGATCGATGGCATCCACTGGATCCGTCTGCACTATCTTTACCCTGATGTGATGGATGACGAGCTTATAGATGTGATCGCATCTGAGCCCAAGGTCGTGAAATATCTGGATATTCCCATCCAGCATATCAATGATACGATTTTGAAGCGCATGAACCGCCACGGTGACGGCGCACTGATCCGCAGCCTGTTCAAGAAGCTCCGTGAGCGCATTCCCGGGCTCGTTCTGCGTACCAGTCTAATTGCCGGCCTGCCCGGTGAAGGCGAGGCCGAATTCGAGGAGCTGTGCGATTTTCTGCGTGAAGCCCGGATCGAGCGCGCAGGTGTATTTCCCTACTCACCCGAAGAAGGTACGCCTGCCGCAAAAATGCCCGACATTCCCGCTCCGGAAACAGCGCAGCACCGCGCCGAATTGATCATGGAGCTTCAATCCGGTATTATGGACGATTTTTACAACAGTCTGATCGGCAAAACCATTGAAGTGCTTTGCGATGATTATGATGAGGAGTTTGAGGCCTGGGTCGGCAGAAGCTGGGCCGATTCTCCCGATATCGACGGCGTTGTCTATTTTCAGGGCGACTGCGCACCCGGTGAGTTTGCGCAGGTGGAGATTACCGATATCATAGACGGCAACCTCTGCGGAATCGTATCTAAGGAGGAAAACTGATTTATGACCACAGCCAGCAAAATCACCCTTGTGCGCATTGCGCTGATCCCTGTTTTCTTTGCAACCATGCTTACCGGCCATCCCATTGCCTCTATCGTTGTATTTGCTTTGGCCAGCATCACAGATTTTCTGGATGGCTATATTGCCCGGCACTATAATCAAGTCTCCAATTTCGGAAAATTTGTGGATCCGCTGGCAGATAAGCTGCTGGTAACAGCGGCGATGCTCATTTTTGTTGAATGGGGTATCATGCCTTCCTGGGCACTGATGATCGTACTCGCCCGTGAATTTGCCGTTACCGGCCTGCGCCTGATTGCCGTGGAGTGCGGCCGCGTTATCGCCGCTGCCATGTCCGGAAAAATCAAGACTGCGGCTACAATGGTCTGCATTATCCTGATGATCTGGGGTCTGCCGCAGCTCGGCAACACGATCTGCGTCTGGATCATTGTGCTTACCACACTTCTCTCCGGCATCGAGTATTTTGTAAAGAATATCGACGTACTCGATCTTAAAAAGTAATTTGAAAAAAGAAGTCCCATGTCTGCACTGCCGTGCTGTTGGACATGGGACTTCTTTTGTGATCTATCCTTTATTTGCCGATGAAAGCACCAGACGGTAGATCAAATAGCAGAGAAGGACAAAACTGCCATAACCGGCAGAAAACAGCAGGGCAAACCGATTGCTTCCCTGCAGGACAGTTCTCATCAGCCAAACCGGCCGCAGCACATCCCAGCTGTTCAGCCGCAGAAAACGTCCGATATAAACGCCGTATCCGGCCGCGATGCCCGTTCCGGCAGTGAAGGCAATCTCCGCCGCCTTTCCAAAGCGTCCGCACACCAGTGCTGCTGCTCTGCGCAGCGACTCCATTCCAAGCATTAAGCTCATCCAGAGGCCCCCGGCGATCAGCATAAGCCGCAGCCACAGGACAATGTCCCGGACAAACGTCACCGGCGCATAGGGGCCGTTGTCCGTATAAAAGACTTCTCCCGACAAATGCAGCATATCCGTAGGCATATACACACTGTTTGGAAAAAACAGGAACCAGAACAGCCCGAGAAAAAGTACTGTTCCTGTTTTGCCTGCTCTTTGGGCACGTTCACACCCCAGCACAGCTGTCAGCGGCAGGACGGACAAGAGCACATTCCAGCCCATCATAAAATACAGCCCCAGCTCGGACGGATCTATCCAGGCCATACAAAAGCAGGCGATGCCGTACCAGACCAGTGGGACCCATAACCGTGCATACCCCTTCAACCTCTCTCACCTCCATAAAAATTACGACCATTATACCCGAAAGTCCAATGCTCTTCAAGCGCCGCAGCTTTCTGTGCTCCCCACAAAACATTTCTGCCGGATCGGAGGCTCCCAATGCTCTACACAAATATACAGCCGGGTGTTTTTCTGGACCGCCCCAACCGCTTTGTGGCTCATGTTGAGATCAACGGCCATATTGAGCTGTGCCATGTAAAAAATACCGGCCGCTGCCGTGAGCTCCTTGTTCCCGGCACCCGGGTCTATCTGGAACGCTCAGACAAGCCGGAACGGCGCACAAAATACGATTTGATTGCCGCGGAAAAGGGCACCAGACTGATCAATATGGACAGTCAGGCCCCCAACCGCGTCTTTGGAGAGTATCTCCAGACCGGCCGGTATATTCCGTCTCCTGATCTGATCCGGCCGGAAACACGCTACGGCTCATCCCGTTTTGATTTTTACGCAGAGAGCGAAAATAAACGTATTTTTCTGGAAGTCAAAGGTGTTACCCTTGAGATCGGCGGCCATGCATTTTTCCCCGATGCACCTACTGAGCGTGGTGTGAAGCATCTGCATGAACTGACAGCCGCGCTGAAGGACGGCTATGAAGCGCATGCGGTCTTTGTGATCCAGATGGAAGACGTTCGCTGCTTCTCCCCGAACCGTCAGACGCATCCCGCATTCGCCGATGCACTGATCGACGCTTCTGCTGCCGGTGTAAAACTCTGTGCGCTGAACTGTACAGTCACGCCGGACAGTCTGCAAATTCTCGGACAGATCCCCATTGAGCTCTAAAACAGTAAAGCCGCCGGAGGCTTCCCGGCGGCTTTACTGTTATTCCTTCTCCAGTTCCCGCAGTGCTTTTCCAAAACTCAGCGTGAACAGCGTAAGCGTGGTGACAACCGCAATAAAATCTGCCGTTGGCTCCGCCAGATACACGGCCACGACCTTGTTTTCGAGAAAATGCGGCAGTATATAGATCAGCGGCGCCAGCAGGATCACCTTGCGCAGCAGTGCCAGAAACAGGGATACCCGGGCATTGCCTATAGCCAGGAAGGTATTCTGGCAGGCGATCTGTGCGCCGAAGATCCCCATGACCGCAAAATATATCCGCATGGGTCCGACCGCATAGTCCAGCAGTGCCGGATCATTATTGAATACCTGAATAAACACCTTCGGAAAAAGCATGATTGCCCCCCAGGCGCACATGGAGTACAGCAGGCATGCCCGCAGGAGCACCACAAAGGACTCCCGCACCCGCGCACTGTTCCGGCAGCCGAAATTATAGCTGGTAATTGGCTGTGCTCCCTGCACGATCCCCTGCATGGGCATAACGATAAACTGCATCAGCTTGGAAAAAACAGTCATTGCGCTGACGGCAATATCCTCGCCATAAAGC